>DASSIC010000516.1:0-2887 GCA_035692325.1 Gemmatimonadaceae bacterium
GGCGAAGGGAGTACGCACGCCGGCCACGATGGCGACGCGGCGTCCGGGTGAGCCGAAGGTAGGCATGGCTGGAAGCTACGCGCGAATTAGCTTCTGGGGAGTGCCATCGACTCCCACCCAGCCCCTGGCCACCCGTCAGCGTGCACTCGACGCCCTGTCGCACGACACGTTCGACGTGCTCGTCGTCGGTGGCGGCATCACGGGCGCGGGGGTAGCGCGAGACGCGGCGATGCGCGGGCTGCGCACGGCATTAGTGGAGCAGGACGACTTCGCGAGTGGGACGTCGAGCCGCTCGTCACGCCTGGTGCACGGCGGCGTGCGCTACCTGGAGCATGGACAGCTCCGCCTCGTGTTCGAGTCCAGCGCGGAACGTCGGACGCTGCGGCGGATCGCGCCACATCTCGTGCGTCCGCTGGCGTTCGTGTGGCCGGTGTACGCGGGGGCGCGAGTGCCGCGATGGAAGCTCGCGGCGGGGCTGACGCTGTACGATCTGCTCGCGCTGTTCCGCAACGTCGGGCGCCATGAACGGTTGACCGCCGCCGGCGTGCTCGCGCGCGAGCCGAGGCTCCTCCGCGACGCGCTCGTGGGCGGGGCGCGCTATTGGGACGCCGCCACCGACGACGCACGGCTCACGCTGGCGACGATCCGGTCGGCGCGCGAAGCGGGTGCGGTCGTGCTGAACCATGCGCGGGTCGTCTCGCTCGCGATGACGAATGCGCGTGTCGGCGGCGCCCGCGTCGTCGATCGAGCGACTGGCGCCAGCGTCGACGTGTCGGCGCGCGTGGTCGTGAACGCCACCGGACCGTGGAGCGACGCGGTGGAGCGGATGGCCGATGGCGCCTCGCGGCCGGCGGTGCGCGGCAGCAAGGGGGTGCACGTGTGCGTCGCGCGCGAGCGTGTGGACAACGTCGGCGCGCTCACGCTGCTCGCGCCGCGCGACGGCAGGGTGATGTTCGTACTTCCCGCCGGCGACTTCACGATCATCGGTACGACGGACAGCTACGAGACCGTGGAACCAGATCAGGTGCGTGCGTCCGAGTCCGACGTGTCGTACCTGCTCGACGCGGCGAATCACTTCTTTCCCACGGCGCGTCTGACGCGCGCGGACGTCGTGTCGGCGTGGGCGGGGCTGCGGCCGCTCAAGGCGGAGAATGGCGGTGACGATCCGGGTGCCGCGTCGCGCGAGCACACGATCGTGGAGCACGTGCCGGGGCTGGTGAGCGTGACCGGCGGGAAGCTCACCACCTACCGTGTGATGGCGAGCCAGGTGGTCGATGCGGCGCAGCGTTCGCTCGGCACGCGTCACACTCGATCGACTACGGCGCGGCGGGCGCTGGCCGGCGGCGCGGTGGCCGACGTGGCGCGGGAGATCGCCGCGGCGGCCGCGCTCACACGTGATACGGCGCTGGCAACCCGACTCGTGCATGCGCACGGCGACGCCTGGCGCGACGTCTGGACGCTCGCCGAGAATGACGCGGCGCTGGCCGAGCGCGTGGAGCAGACGCGCCCGTACATCCGCGCCGAACTGCTCTACGCCGCTCGTGAGGAGCTGGCGCTCACACTCGGCGACTTGCTGATTCGGCGCATCCCGCTCGCATTCGAGCTGCGCGACCATGGGCGCGAGGCGGCGCGACGTGTGGCGCCGGACGTTGCTCGGTGGTTGTCGTGGAGCCCGGTGGAGATGCGCGCCGCGATCGCCGAGTACGACGCCGAGGTGGAGCGGATGTTCCGGGTGGAGAGCCGCTAGTTCAGACTCCGTCCAGCTTCTGGTCGTGGATGGTGTGGAGCTCGGTCACCTTCAGCTGTCGTACCATTGTCGGCAGCTTGAGGAACGCGATCTCGCCGACCTTCTTGCCGAGCAGCGCGCGGCCGATCGGAGAGGACATCGTCACCTGACCTTCCTCGAACTCCAGGGCGTCTCCGAAGACGAGATCGTAGGTCTCGACGAGCCCGGATTTCTGGTCGGCGACGACGACCTTGGAACCGAGGCCGACGCAGTCGGTCGGGATCTGGGTGAGATCGATGGACGACAGCTTGCTGAGGCGTTCGCGGAGCTGGCTCAGGCGCGCGCGCACGAACTGCTGCCGCTCGAGCGCGGCCTTGTACTCGCTGTTCTCCCGGAGGTCGCCCATCTCGACGGCTCTCCGGATCTCGCCCGGCAGGGTAACGTTCAGCTCGAACTGGAGCTTCTCAACCTCTTCACCGAGCTTCGTCTTGAGCTCTTCGATCATCGGAATGCCGGACTGCGGGACGCGAAAAAAAGGGGGCGCCGAGCCGAGGGCCGGGCGCCACGTCCCTTCATTCTATCGCGGCCGGAGTCCGGGGGCAATTCGGGGCGGGGCATGAGCCTCACCCGCGAGGAGGTCGAGCCCGGCGTCGTGCGCTTGCGGTTTCGCTCGTGGCAGGGGCAGCTGGTGGGGTACGAGGTCAGCGCGTACGTCGTTCGCGGGGTGCTGGTGGACACCGGCTTTTCGCACGCGCGGCGCGCGCTGGTGGCGGCGCTCGACGACATCGCACCGCGCGCCGCGATCGTGACGCACTGGCACGAGGATCATGCCGGCAACGTGGAGGCGCTGGCGCGGCGCGGGCTCCCGATTCGTCTTCATGCGACAGCCGAAGCGACGCTGCGCGCTCGGCCGTCGATCGGCACGTATCGCCATTTCGTATGGGGGCAGTCGCCGCGGCTCACTACGCCGCTCGTGGAGGCGGACATTGCGCCACTCGAGGTGCTGCCGCTGCCGGGCCACACGGCCGACCATGTCGCGGTGTGGGACGCCGAGCGGCGGATCCTCGTGTCGGGCGATCTGTTCCTTGGCGTGAAGGTGCGCGTGGCGCATCGGCACGAAGAGCCGCGTCGACTGCTCGCGAGCCTGAAGACCGCCGCGGC
>DASSIC010000517.1:0-12080 GCA_035692325.1 Gemmatimonadaceae bacterium
CCGTGCCCAGCGAGCTGCGATACCAGTCGCCGACGATGTCGACGCCGTCCGGATTGAGAGACGGGACGAGGATCGTCAGCGTGTTGCGGCGAATCGCGCGGGACTCGTCGTCCTCACCCGTCACCAGCCGATGCGCGAGCACGAGGGGCGTCAGGATGCCGCCTACCTCGGTCGAGTGGATGCTCGACGTCACCAGCACGACGACCTTTCCATCGCGCTCTAGGGCGGCGCGCTCCGCCGGTGTGGTCAGGCGCGGATCGGCCAGTCGCCGCGCCGCGTCTCGCACCTTGTCCAGATTCGCCAGCGTGGCCGGATCGCCGATGAACGCGGCGATGAACGGCCGACCCAGCGTCGTGTTCCCCAGCGTGTGCACCTCGATTCGAGGCGACGCCGCGTCGAGCGCCTGGAAGTAGGAGACGACCTGCCGCCACTCGGGCAGCTTGCGGTCGGTGCCCGGCTCGAAGCCGATCACCGACGCGGGGGTGGGAACGGCGCGGGCCTGCGCGAGCACCGCGGAGGGAAGCAGCAGGCCGGCGGCGACGGCGAACAAAGAGAGTCGCATCAGGTGGGACACCGGTGGAAGGTGTGCTGAGCTACGGACTGGACGTGCGGGGCGTTGAGGACGCCGTCAGCGCCCCGCCACGCCGTACTTGGCGAGGATCTCGCGGACCCGATCGAGGGGAATCGCCTCCACCGTCCTCCCGCGTGCGGTCACCGACGTCGCCATGAAGAGGGAGTTGTAGATCGCCTCCTCCGTTGCCTCGACCACGCCCTCGAAGAGGCCGGACATGTCGTCGTTCGTGACCTCGGACGTGGCGCGGAGTGCGCGCGCGCGGTCCGGAGCGGGACTTCCGGGCACGAGCACGCGCCGCACCTCCTTCGCCGTCGAGAAGGCGATCACGTAGTCCCCCGACCCGTTCGACGCGCTCGACCCGGTGCGCGCGAGTCCCATGATCGCGCGCGCCGCAAGCCGCTCGAGGTTGCGATCGGAGAGTGGCGCGTCGGTCGCGACGACGATCATGATCGAGCCGTCGCCCCGCTCGCGCTCGACGTCGTTCCTGAACGCGTACTTGCCCAGCTCGCGCCCCACCGGCGCACCCATCACCTGAAGCACACCGCCGAAGTTGGACTGCACGAGCACGCCCACCGTCCATGCGCCCAGCGACGCGGGCAGCCGGCGCGACGATGTGCCGATGCCGCCCTTCCACTCGAACGCGACCGTCCCCGCCCCCGCCCCCACGCTCCCCTCGGCCACCTGGCCTCCCGTGGCGCCGGTGAGCGCCGCGTGCACGGCGTCGCGCCCCACCGGACGGGTGCGAATCGCGTTGAGCCCGCCATCGTTCGTTTCGCCGACGACGGGATTGATCGACCCCACACGCTCCATCCCCGGCTGCGCGATGAGCTCGTCCACCAGCGCATCCGCTGCGCGCCAGACGCACAGGGTACAGGTGAGGAGAATCGGCGTCTCCAGCTCGCCGAGCTCCTTCACCTGGGTGAATCCAACGAGCTTCCCGAACGCATTGCCGATGTGCACCGCGGCCGGCACGCGATCGAAGAACAGGTTGCCGTCATGGGGGAGAATCGCAGTCACCCCCGTGTGCACGGAGTCACCGGCAACGACGGTTGCCTGACCCACGCGCACGCCGGCGACGTCGGTGATGGCGTTCAACGGACCTGGCGCGAAGATCCCCGGCTTCACGCCGAGGTCGCGGGCACGAACGCGTTGAGCCGCCGAGGCGGTCGGCATCGTCGCACAGAGTGCCAGGGAGATCAGGAATTGACGCATGCAATCACGTTGGGTGCGGGCCTGAGTGTTCGGATCACGGGACAAGACTTCTTGATGGAACACAGATTACGCAGATTTCGCAGATGCCGCAGAACACACTGCGATGCAGTCGGCGAAATCTGTGAAATCTGCGTTCCTGAATGCAGTTCACGGCCCTCTTGGTCGAAGTGATCCTTGACGGCACGCCCGTCCCGGCCGTATCGTCATCACATGACCAGCCCGCGCTCCTTTGCCTACGCCTTCTATTACTACGGCTTCCCGATCACGGGCCGTGGCTGGAGACGTACGCGCGACTGAGGCAGGCTGGCTCACCGCAACGATCCCCGACGGCCCGTGGAAGACTCCACGGGCCATTTTTGTTTCCGTCCCTCTCCGCGCTGTCCATGATCATCATCACCCGTCCCGACATCAGCGACGACGAGCTCGATCACATCCGCGAGCGGGTGGAGTCGGCCGGCCTCCACACGCACCTCTCGCGCGGCGAGCATCGCACGATCATCGGCTGCATCGGCGACGAGGCGCGGTTGCAGGAGCTGCCACTCCGCTCGCTCCCCGGGGTGGAATCGGTGCTGCCTGTGCTCAAGCCGTACAAGCGCGCGTCCCGCGAGTTCAGCGTCGACCGCACGGTCGTGCGCGTCGGCGCACGCGCCACGATCGGTGGCGAGGCGATCGCCGTGATCGCCGGCCCGTGCTCCGTGGAGAACCGCGACATGCTGCACGAGACGGCCGTCGTCGTGCGCGACGCGGGCGCCACGGTGCTTCGCGGGGGGGCGTTCAAGCCACGCTCCTCGCCCTACAGCTTCCAGGGTTTGGGACGCGAGGCGCTGCGCCTGCTCGTCGAGGTGCGTGCCGCCACCGGTCTCCCCGTCGTGACCGAAGTGCTCGACACCCGCGACGTCGAGCTGGTGGCCGAGCACGCCGACATGCTGCAGGTGGGCGCGCGCAACATGCAGAATTTCGCGCTCCTCGCCGAGCTGGGACGCGCGAAGCGGCCGATCCTGCTGAAGCGCGGCATGTCCGCCACGATCGCCGAGCTGTTGATGGCGGCGGAGTACATCATGGCCAACGGCAACGACGCCATCGTGCTCTGCGAACGCGGCATCCGCACCTTCGAGCGTGCGACGCGCAACACGCTCGACATCTCGGCCATCCCCGTGCTCAAGCGCGAGACGCATCTGCCGGTCATCGTCGACCCGAGTCATGCCGGCGGCGACGCGTCGCTCGTCGCTCCACTCGCCTTCGCCGGCATCGCCGCCGGCGCGGACGGGCTGATCATCGAAGTGCATCCCGATCCGGAGAGCGCCCTCTCCGACGGCGACCAGTCGCTCGCCCCGCCCGCATTCGTCTCGCTCATGGAGCGGCTCTCAGCTTTCGCCGTGGCCGCAGGGCGCGCTCCCGTCGTCGCCGCAGCCGGAGCGCCGGCATGACGTCCTCATCCGAGTCCGCGCGCGATCCGCGCGAGGAGTTGAGAGACTGTCGCAATGCGATCGAAGTGGTGGACCGGCGCATCGTCGCCATGCTCGGCCAGCGCGTCGCGCTCGGCCTGCGCGCGGCCGACGCCAAGCGCCGCGCCGGCCTCCCAATCGTCGACGCGTCGCGCGAGGCGGAGGTGCTGCGGGTCGCGGTCGATGCTGCACGCGAAGAGGGACTGCCGATCGACGCGGTGCGCGAGCTGTTCGAGCACATCGTCCGCATCTCCCGACAGGCGCAGGAACAGCGGTCATGATTCCCGACACGCGCATCGCCGTGATCGGACTCGGCCTCATGGGAGGATCGGTTGCGCGTGCGCTGCACGTGCGCGGGGTGCGCGTGCTCGGGTACGACCACGACGGCACGCAACTGGACGCGGCGCTCCGCGAAGGCGTCGTCCACGAAGCGCTCGATTCGAGCTTCACCGATCTCGCATTGGCAGAGGTCGTCGTGCTCGCGCTGCCGGTCGACGCGACGATCGCACTGCTGTCGCGTCTCGTGGACCACGTCGAAAAGGCGCGACTCGTGATGGACCTCGCGAGCACGAAGGCCACCATCGTCGCGGCGGCGGAGGCGGCAGCGCTCGGTCCGCGCTTCGTCGGCGCGCATCCGTTGACCGGCAGCCACCGGTCGGGCTGGGGCGCCTCGCGCGCCTCGTTGTTCGAAGATGCGCGCGTCTTCCTGTGTCCGTCGCCGAGCACCGAGGTCGCTACGCTCCAGCTCGCGGAGTCGTTCTGGCGCGAGCTGCGCGCCGGCGTGGAGCTGCTGGACCCGACCGCGCACGACGAGCAGATGGCGTGGCGCAGCCACCTGCCGCACCTCGTATCGTGCGCGCTCTCCGTCACGCTGCGCGAGGCGGGGGTTCGACGGTCGTCACTCGGTCCGGGCGGTCGCGACATGACGCGACTCGCCGGCGGCGCCCCCTCGATGTGGGGCCCCATCGTGGACGACAACGCCGGCGCGATCGCCGACGCCCTCGACGCATGCGAGGCGCAGCTTCGCGCCTTTCGGGAAGCGCTTCTCGCTGGAGACTCCGCCGCGACGCGGCATTTCCTCGAGAACGCCTCCGAATGGTTCGACGGCGAGCCGGAGCGGGTGCTCACGCGGGGCCGGGTCTGACTCTACTTTTCGCGCCATGATCTCCAGCGCATCGGCCCCGGCCCTTCGCGTCGCCGGGTTGCGGAAGGCATACGGCGACGTGGTGGCGGTAGACGGTCTCGATCTCACGGTGCATGCGGGTGAGTGCTTCGGCCTGCTCGGCCCCAATGGCGCGGGCAAGACGACGACGATCGAGATTTGCGAAGGGCTGACCGAGCCCGATTCCGGCGATGTGGAGGTGCTCGGCCGACGGTGGAACGACGACGAGCGCGCACTGCGCGAACGGCTCGGCATCCAGCTGCAGGACACCCAGCTCGCCGAAAAGCTCACCGTGGACGAGACGGTGCGTCTGTTCCGGAGCTTCTACGCGCGCGGTCGGAACGTGAACGAGGTGATCGACGTCGTGCAGCTCGGCGAGAAGCGCCGGGCGCGCGTCGGCAAGCTCTCCGGAGGCCAGAAGCAGCGGCTCGCGCTCGCGTGCGCCATCGTCGGCGATCCTGAGCTGCTGTTCCTCGATGAGCCGACGACGGGGCTCGATCCGCAGTCCCGCCGGCAGCTCTGGGACCTGATCGTCGAGCTGCGGGCGAGCGGCCGCAGCATCGTGCTGACGACCCACTACATGGACGAAGCCGAGCGACTCTGCGATCGCGTCGCCATCGTGGATCACGGGCACGTCATCGCGCTCGGCACGCCGCGCGAGCTGATCGCGTCGCTGGGCGCGGAGCACGTCGTGGAGTTCACCGTGGTCGGCGCGCCCGATGGTGCGCCCGGCGCCGAGGGGTTGCGTGCGCTGAATGGCGTGAAGGCGGCGCGTGAGCATGACGGGCGCTGGACGCTGGAGGTCGTGGAGCTGGCGCGGGCCGTGCCGGCGCTGCTGGCCGAGCTCTCGCGGCGCGGCCTGGTCCTCGGCGAGCTGGCCACGCACTCCGCCACCCTCGAGGACGTGTTCGTCTCGCTCACTGGGAGGCAGCTGCGCGATGTCTGACGTCGTTCAGGACGCGGCGCGGCGCGAGCCGTTGATGCATGAGGCAACCCGGACGCGGGGCACGTGGATGGAGCACTCGCTCGTGCAGCTCACCCTGGTGCGCTTCAAGGAGTTCCTGCGCGAGCCCGAGGCGGTGTTCTGGACCTTCGCCTTTCCGGTGATCCTCGCCTTCGGCCTTGGCATCGCCTTCCGGAACAAGCCCGCCGACGTGCTGGTCGTCGGCGTCGTGCACGATACGCCGGCTGGTGATTCCCTCGCGGCGAAGCTCTCGGTCACGAAGGGATTGCGCGTGAAAGCGATGAGCAGCGACTCCGCGGCGCGCGCACTGCGCACGGGTGAAGTGGCCCTGGTGGCCGTGCCGACGGGGAGCGCCAGCGTCCAGTATCGATTCGACGACACCCGCCCCGAAGGACGGGCCGCACGCGCCGCGATCGACGATGCGCTCCAGCGCGCCGCGGGGCGACGCGATCCGGTTCCCGTCACCGAAGAGCAGGTGCGTGAGAAGGGCTCCCGCTACATCGACTTCGTCGTGCCGGGGCTGCTCGGCATGAACATCATGGGCGGCGGCATCTGGGGCCTTGGCTTCGCGATCGTCGAGGCACGCCGCAAGAATCTGCTCAAGCGGCTCGTCTCGACGCCGATGCGCCGCGCGCACTATCTCGCGTCGTTCCTGTTCTCGCGCTTCGTCTTCCTGATCCTCGAGGTGGCGGTGCTCGTCGGCAGCGCGGCCCTCTTCTTCGACGTTCCGGTGCGCGGCTCGCTGCTCCAGCTGTTCGTCGTCTGCCTGCTCGCGGCGCTGGCCTTCGGGGGACTCGGCCTGCTGATCGCGTCGCGCGCCCGCACGATCGAAGGGGTGTCGGGCTTGATGAACCTGACGATGATGCCGATGTGGGTGCTCTCCGGCGTGTTCTTCTCGTCGGCGAACTTTCCGCAGGTGGCCCAGCCGTTCATCAAGGCACTGCCGCTGACCGCGACGAACGACGCCCTCCGTGCGACGATGCTGCAGGGCGCGGGATGGACGGCGGTGGCGCCGCAGGTCGGAGTGATCGTGGCGTGGCTCGTCGTCACCTTCACGCTCGCGCTCCGAATCTTCCGGTGGCGGTAGCCGACCGATGACCAGCGCGACACACGGCGACCTCTCCACCGACGAGCTCCGCGCCCAGGGCGCGCGCTTGCTCGACTGGATCGCCGAGTACCTGGACCACCCCGAGCGCGTCGCCGTCGTCTCGTCGCTCGCACCGGGCGACGTCCTCGCATCCCTGCCGAGTTCCGCGCCCACCAAGGCGGAGTCACTCGAACGGATCTTCGCCGACTTCGAGCAGCGCATCCTCCCTGGAATCACGCACTGGAACCACCCGGGATTCTTCGCCTACTTCTCCATCTCGTCGTCCATCCCCGGCATCCTGGCCGAGCTGCTGATCGCCGCGCTCGACGTGAACGCGATGCTGTGGAAGACCTCCCCCGCCGCGACGGAGCTCGAGCAGCGCACGATGGACTGGCTGCGGCAGCTGCTCGGTCTCGGCGACGGCTGGTTCGGCATCATCAACGACACCGCGTCGATCTCCACCATGCTCGCCCTCGCCGCCGCGCGCGAGGCGAAGCCGGAGCTCGCGATTCGTGCGCGCGGCATGGCGGGCCGTGCCGATCTGCCGACGCTCCGGGTCTACTGCTCGGAGCACGCGCACTCCAGCGTCGACAAGGGAGCGCTGACGCTGGGCATTGGACTCGACAACGTGGTGAAGATCCCGACGGACGACGAGTTCCGGATGCGCCCCGACGCACTCGCCGCCGCCATCGCCTCCGATCGCGTGGCGGGGCGCCTGCCGCTCGCGTGCGTCGCGACGGTCGGGACCACGAGCGTCGCGAGCATCGACCCGGTCGGAGCCATCGCATCGATCTGTCGGCGCGAGCAAGTGTGGCTGCACGTGGATGGGTCGTACGGCGGAGTCGCCGCCGTGTCGCCTCGCTTTCGCCACGTGCTCGATGGCGTCGAGGGTGCCGACTCGCTGGTCGTGAACCCGCACAAGTGGCTGTTCACGCCCATCGACTGCTCGGCCTTCTACACGAAGCATCCCGTCGTGCTCAAGCGCGCGTTCTCGCTCGTGCCGGAGTATCTCGTCACGCGCGAGCAGGACGACGTCGTGAACCTGATGGACTATGGCGTCCAGCTCGGGCGTCGTTTCCGCGCCCTCAAGCTCTGGATGGTGATCCGCGCCTTCGGCGCCGAGGGGTTGGCCAGCCGGCTCGAGCACCACTGCGCGCTCGCGCAATCCGTCGCGAGCTGGGTGGGAGCCGAGGCTGACTGGGAGCTCTGCGCGCCGGTGCTGTTCTCGCTCGTCTGCTTCCGTTTCGCGCCGTCCGGCACGAGCGAGGAAGAGCGCGCGCTGCTCAACTCGGCCATCCTCGAGCGCGTCAACGCGAGTGGCGAGGCCTATCTCTCACACACGAAGCTGAATGGCCGCTACGTGCTCCGTCTGGCGATCGGCAACATCCGGACGGAGGAACGGCACGTGGCGCGGGCGTGGGCGCTGTTGAAGGGGGCGGCCGCGGAGTGCGTCAGCCGCCTTGCCGCAGCGGCACCCGTTCCTCGGTCGTCGTGAACGAGATCGGCTCGCCGGCGAGCACGCGCGCCGTCCGCTCCGCGATCAGCCGACGGCGCATGATGACGAGCAGCGCGACGAACAGGATCACGGCCAGCAGGGCGAGCCGTACGTCGAGGCGGTGGGTGAAGTCCAGCAACCGGAGCGCCGCACCGCCGGCGGCGTAGCCGAGATAGCCGAAGGCGATGGACCAGAGCCAGCAGCTGATGCCGCTGGCGATCAGGTAGAGCGAGAATGGGAGTCGCGCCGCTCCGCACGCGATCGGTAGCGGCAGCCGCAGGCCGTAGGCGAATCGGATCGCCAGCGACGACCGCCAGGGATGCCGGCGTACGATCGTCAGCGCGCCGGTGAGGAGCCGTCGCTTGTCGGGCCACCGCGCTCGCACCCAGTCGATGCGCCAGCGCCCGACGAAATAGAGCGCGATGGACGCGATCCACGTCCCGATCGCTACCGCGACGACGACGCCGACGAGGCCGGCGCGACCATGTCGCACGGCAATCCCGCCGAGGATGGGGTTCGCCTCCTCGAACACGATGCTCGTCGCGCCGAGCGCCGTGTACTTCCAGAGGCGTTCGAGGAGCGGAATATCATGCAGCTGCCGGATGACCGGTGCGGCAGCCTGAAGTACGAGCGTGAGAATACGACCCCCTCCTCCCATTACCGATGCGGCGAGACCATCTTCCTCGCCGTCTATATATCGTCGCCGATCCTCGGTGACGCTACCGATCACCCGTGCCCCGCAGCCGCCATGGATCGCGTGCGCTTCATCGAGCACAAGGGAAGGCGGATCGTCCTGCTCGACTTCGCCGGCATCACCGACCCCACCCAAGGACTCGCAGCCGTCGCCGAAGCCACGAAGTTCATCGGCGCGCTCCCGGTCGGTGGGGACACGATGACGCTGACGGACGTCACCGATACCCGGTACGACCGCAAGATCGTCGAGGCGTTCAAGGAGATGACGGCGAAGAATCGCCCGATCGTGAAGACGGCCGCGATCGTCAGCAACTCCTCGCTGCACCGCGCGGCGATCAGCATGATCGCACTCTTCTCCCGTCGAAAGCTCGAGGTCTTCGACTCGCGCCCTCAGGCGCTGGACTGGCTCGCGTCGCAGCGCTGACGCCGGTCGAGACCGCCGGCGCGCTCCCGCCTCGGGATTCGCGGCTATCTTGTCAGTGCGTTCCCGGCGCGTTGCCGTCGAAGTACAACAGCACTACGGCGAGCGCCACGAACAACAGCACGAGGCACCCACAGCCGGGACTTCTCGGGATCCATCGGGGGAGACGCGGCATGCGGGCAAGCTAGCGGCCGCGCGCGCCGTCCACGATCCACTCCAGACCGTATCCCAATGTTCGACGCGAACTACTTTCGCACCGTGCTTCCGCGTGACGTCGAGGCGGCGGGGGGCAACCCGATCGTCGAGCTCCTGCTCGTGGGCGGGCACGTCCATCGGGTGCGCAGCGTGATCGCGGTCGACGACGCCCGGGCGACGTTCGAGGCGTACCAGATGAAGGGCGATCTGACCCACCAACGCCCGCGCTTCGGCCAGGCACCGGACGGGCCGAACGAGACCTTTCGCGTCGTCGTCTCACTGGAGAACATCGTCGCCGTCGTCTTCGATCCGTCGTCGAGCACTCCGAAGACCCGCCCCGGATTCGGCTGACGGAGGCGATCGTGGCCGATCCCGGTCGGGTCGTGGTCGTGGCGGCGGGGTTCGCCCTCTGGTCCGGGGGCCGATGCGTGGCCGCCGCACGCTGGAGCGACGTCCGCCGCCTGCGCGCCTACCATCGCGATGCGCCACCGTCCGACGCCCTCCACCTCGGCGTCGATCTGGTGGACGGCACGATCATGGAGCTCCACGAAGCGGCGCCCGGCTTCGATGCCTTCCTCGATCGCGCCTCGGCGACGCTTCCTGGATTGCTGCCGTATGGTGACTGGCATCACGCGCTCGCCGCGGAGCCGGGGGCGAGTGAAGGGGTCGTGCTCTTCGAGCGAAAATCTCGGCGTTACTAGAGCCGGCGTTCGGTAGTCTCCGGTATCCGAAGGCGCTGCTCGCGCCTCGATCCCGCCACCGACGCACCGTCCCGCGCACATGCTGATCCGTCGTCTCGTGCTGCTCGCGTTCTGCAGCACGTCGCTCGCCTGCACCGTCTCGCCCCTCCCCGCCTCCACCCCCGCCCCCGCCGGCAGCAGTTCCGAAGTCGAGGAGACGCGCGTGCGCACCGTCGTCGACCGCTACCTGCACGGGCTCAAGTTCAACGACGTGGAGAGCCTGCGGTCCGCCTTCGCCCCCGACGCGAAGCTGATGTGGGTGAAGCGTGACGGCACGATGGGACAGCTCTCGCAGGCGGACTGGTACCGCGGCTTCGCCGCGAACGCCGGCAAGGAAGAGGAGGGCGACCTCTCGATCGCCTCTCTGGACCTCACGGGGGATGTGGCGTCGGTGAAGGTGGTGGAGACGTACCCGAAGGAGGTGTACGTGGACTACCTCAACCTCGTGCGCGCCGGCGGCGAGTGGCGCATCGTGAACAAGGTGTACACGAGGTGGTCGAAGTAGTGGCGTGAGCTCGCCACGCCCGGATGCCGCGCAGTAGCTTCCGGGCGTGCGCACTCTCTCGATTCTCCGTTCGTGCTCCCTGCTGGCGCTCTGCGCCGGCCTCGCTCGTGCCCAGTCGCCGAGCATCGTGGAGCGGGATTTCGTCGCCCATGATGTGCGCTTTGCCTCGGGCGACTCCCTCCCCACGCTCACGCTCCACTATCGCACCCTCGGCCAGCCTCGCCGGGATGCCGCGGGCGTAGTGCGCAATGCGGTGCTGATCCTCCACGGCACTACCGGGTCCGGGGCGCAGTTCCTCAGCCGCCCCTTCGCCGGCGAGCTGTACGGGCCCGGCCAGCCCCTCGACACCTCGGTGTACTTCGTCGTCCTACCCGACGGCATCGGCCATGGTCGCTCGAGCCGGCCGAGCGAGGGGATGCACGCGCGCTTTCCGCGCTACACGTACGACGACATGATCGACGCGCAGCACCGCCTGCTCGTCGAGGGGCTCGGTGTCACCCATCTGCGGCTCGTCATGGGCACCTCGATGGGTGGGATGCACAGCTGGGTGTGGGGCGAGCGCTATCCGACGTTCATGGACGGCATCGTTCCGCTCGCGAGTGTGCCGACTGCGATCGTCGGGCGGAACCGGATGCTGCGACGCATGGTGATGGACGGCATCCGTGCCGATCCGGCATGGCGCGGCGGCGACTACACGACGCAGCCGCCGGGGCTGCGCGCGGCGCTCCAGATCCTGTGGGTGATGACCAGTGCGCCGCTCGTGCAGCACCACGATGCGCCGACGCGCGACGCGGCGGACAGCATCATCACGACCTGGCTGGACGCGCGCTTCCGGTCGATGGATGCGAACGACATGCTGTACGCCTTCGACGCCTCACGCGATTACGATCCGCAGCCGATGCTCGACCGCATCATCGCCCCCGTGCTGGCGATCAACTCGGCCGACGATCAGGTCAATCCGCCGGAGCTGGGCCTGATGGAGCGGCTGATGCCCCGCGTGAGGCATGGGCGCTACGTGCTCCTCCCGATCACCCCGCAGACGCGTGGTCACGGCACGCACACGATCGCCGCGGTGTGGAAGCAGCCGTTCGCCGAGTTCCTCGCGGCATTGCCGGCGCTGCCAGCGCTGCACAGGTAGGGCGTCGTCCGCGGGGATCGTCGATCCGCGCGGGAGGGCGTAGCCGAACTCGGCACCGGACTTGCTCGCTAGAGCTGCATGGCTCACCAGCACCGCACGACCCGGCGCCTGCTCCTCGGCGCGCTGTTCCTCACCGCCTGCGTCGAAGTGCACGACGTTTCGGACGAGGCGAAGAAGAAGGCCGCGGACAGCATCGGGGGAGCGGTGTATGTCGGCGAAGCCAAACCGAATGCGCCGTCGCCGTCGCCCGATACCTATGGCGCGGACAGCGCCACGCCGGTGCGCGGGGGCTTCGGCCCCATGGCCATCGACTCCGCGCTGCGCACCGACACGACCCACGCCCTCGCGGTGATCGACTCGACGCCGGCGGCCCGGCCGACCGATTCCGACCTCGCCGTGCTCCAGCAGGAGTTGATGGTCCCCGTCACCGGCGTCGCGAAGGCCGCGTT
>DASSIC010000518.1:0-10587 GCA_035692325.1 Gemmatimonadaceae bacterium
AAGAGATCAAGCGCAAGAATTCAGCGCGCGTGCGCTCCTGCTCGAATTCCCCAGTGAATGCGGACGTAGTGGCCACCGAATGCTGCTTCTGGATGCCGCGCATCACCATGCACATGTGCTGCGCCTCGATCACCACCGCCACGCCCTGCGGCTTCAGGGCGTCCTCGATGCAGTTGCGGATGTCCATCGTGAGCCGCTCCTGCACCTGGAGGCGCCGCGCGAACATCTCCACCACGCGCGGGAGCTTGGACAGGCCGACGATGCGCCCGTTGGGGATGTACGCGACGTGCGCCTTGCCGAAGAATGGGAGCATGTGGTGCTCGCACAGCGAGTACAGCTCGATGTCGCGCACCATCACCATGTTCTCGTGCTCCTCCTCGAACAATGCCTCGCCCACGACGTCGTCGAGGGTCATGGTGTAGCCCTGGGTGAGAAAGCCCATCGCCTTGGCGACGCGCTCGGGCGTGCGGAGCAGTCCCTCACGCTCCGGATCCTCGCCGAGGAGGGCGAGCTGATCGCGGACGAGCGCGGCGTAGGCAGCGGTCGGCGCGGCGTCCTCGAGCTGCAGCGACGGGGCGCGCGCCGGCGCGAGGGGCGTCACGGCGGCACGCTTACTCACCGGAGTACTCGACATAGTTGTTCGTCGTCTCCCACAGCACCAGCCGCGCGAGCCGGCTCGGACGGATGGCCGGCTCGAGCTCGCGCCAGATGGCGACGATGATGTTCTCCGACGTCGGGATCACGCCGCGCATGAAGTCGACATCGAGGTTGAAGTTCTTGTGGTCGATCTTGTCCACGACCCGTTCCTCGACGAGCCGCTTGAGGGCGCCGAGGTCCATCACGTAGCCGGTGCGTGCGTCGATCGGCCCCTGCACGCTCACGTCGAGGGTGTAGTTGTGCCCATGCCAGTTGGGATTGTTGCACTTCCCGAACAGGCGCGCATTCTCCTCGTCGGAGAGCGTCGGGTTGTGGACACGATGCGCCGCGTTGAACATGAGGCGGCGCGTGACGGTCACGTCGGGCATGGGGATCGGGGCGCGGGGGTCCGGCTCGGGAATGAATGCGGAGGTCGGAGGATGGGTTCCCGCCGATGGCGAATAATACCAAAAAAGCGGACCCCACGATCGCTCGTGGGGTCCGCCAGAAGAACGAGAACGGAGAGGGTTTTTTGAAGCCCAGTCGAAATAATGAGGCTCTCACCACACCTTCCGGCTTCCCCCGCACTGAGGGCATGCCGTCAGTATAGATTGTCGAACCCACTCGAAGGACTTATCGGCTCAAAAACGTGACTCTCCGTCCCGTGCACGTCGATAATCTGACTGGTCAATCTACGCCCCGTCACACGAGGGGTCAATTCACGGAGGAAGTGATGGATCTCCGCATCCTTGGCGCGCTGGCGCTGCTGTTGATCTGGGCGATCGCCGCGCTCGTGCTCGAAGGCCCGGGCTGGGTGCATCTGCTGCTCACGATCGGCGTGTCGCTGTTGATCTATGGCATCGTCGTTCGCAGCAGCACCCGCGGCGACGCCGGCAAACACTAGGCTGAGGAAACCTTCGCACGGCTGCGCTCGTTCATTCCGTGAGCCGACGGGAGGCATGAGTGGCGATTGAACATCGGCGCGACGGCAATGTCGCGGTCGTGACCGCGCGCGGCCGCTACTCGATGGCCGACCTGCGCGACGGCGTGGACGAAGCGCTGGACGCATTCGGCGAGGACGTATCCGCCGGTCTGCTGTTCGACCTGACGGGGTCCGAATCGCTCGGCGACCGCACGGCGGACGACCTGCGCGCGATGGCGATCTTCCTGGCATCGCGCGGCAGCCGCTTCTCGTCGCGGCTGGCCATGGTCGCGGTGACCGACGTCGCATACGGTCTCATGCGCATGGGCGCGGTGACGGCGGAATCCCAGGGCATCGCGGCGCACGTGTTCCGCGACTACGGCTCGGCCCGGCGCTGGCTGGTGCCGGGCTGAGTGTCGCCGCTCAGATCTCCCAGTTCGACAACACCACGCCCTGGTCCGGCCGCGACTCGGCGTGCCCCGCGAGTGTCATGCGTAGATCGGTCCAGCGCACTCGCGCACCCAGCGTGATCAGCCGCCGATACAGCTTGTCGTAGTCGCCCTGCACCCGGAACGCCACACGCCGTGTGCCACTGCGCTTCGCGAAGTCGCACAGCGAACGCACCATGGGCTCGAGCAGTCGTTCGTCGGCCAGCACGAGCTTGAGCACGCGCAGCTCCTCGCGCACGCGCCCCTCCACCAGCGGCACGGTGTGGCAGAGCGCGAAGCCCACGACCTCGTCACGCTCGCGCAGGAGCACGGTGTCGCCGAGAGCGAGCGCGTCGGTCAGCTCGATCTCGCGCGTGAAGTCGTAGCCGGGCAGGATCCCCTGCACGAGCGTGCGCGCGGCGCCGAGGTGATCCTCGCGATCACGAAGGCTCATGCGCCCCAGCAGCTCGGGTCCGCGGTCCGCCGACGCCGCATCGAGCGTCAGGGTGATCGTGAGCCGGCCAGGCGCGAAGCCGAGCCGCGAGTAGAAGCCGATGTTGTCCATCGTGCGCGGCATCGTCTCGAGCCCGATCACGCGCGCCCCCTCCTTCTCGAGCCACGCCACGCCGCGCTCGACGATCTCCTTTCCGAGCCCGCTCCCCTGATGCTCCATGCGCACGGCGAGTGGACCCATCCACCCCTCGACCCCCGAGCGGTGCACCATGTTGAAGCCCGCGATCCCGCCGCGCGCGTCGCGCCACACCATCGCGCCGCCGGCGGCGTCCTCGATGGCGTAGCGCCACACCTGCGGGTTGAGGTTGGGCACTCGCACGCCCACCATGCCGTCGCGACGGTAGCGCTCGGTGAACGCGTCGCTGAACACGGCGTTGAGCGCGGAGATCTCCTCGACACGCGCGGTGAACGGCCCCTCCACGGGCGGGAGCGCGCGCCAGCTGCGGACGCCGACCATCAGCCGACCTCCACGCCGGCGAGCAGCTCGCCGTCGAGCACGCCGCTCTCCGTCTGCGTGACGACGGAGGTTCCCGTCTCCTCGTCGTAGCGCACGTTGATCGTGCGATCCAGCCCCTCGCGCACCGACTCGATGTGCGTGATGAGGATGACCTGCTCGAACCGGTCCTGCAGCCCGCGCAGCAGCTCCACGACATTCTGCCGGCGCGACTCGTCGAGCGAGCCGAACACCTCGTCGAGAATGAGGAGCGAGAAGCTCTGGCCCGCGCGCTCGGCGATCATCTGCGAGATGGCGAGACGCAGGCAGAGGTTCGCGATGTCCTGCTCGCCGCCGGAGATGACGGGCTTCGGCACGCCATCTTCCATCACGGTGAGGTTGTAGCTGTCGTCCAGCTCCAGCTCGTCGTAGCGCGCGTCGGTGAGCTCGGTGAGGAAGGCGCTCGCGAGCTCGCTCATCTCCGGGCGGAGCTGCACGTTGAGATCGGTGCGCAGGTCGGTGTACGCGCGATCGAGCTCGTCGTGCAGACGCTTCTGCCGGTCGAGCGCGTCGAGCTTGCCCTTCGCCGCCGCGAGCTCCATCCGCGCCTGCTCGGCGCGCGCCACCGCGGCCTGCGCCGCCGAGGCTTCGCCCGTCGCCGCCACGGCGTCCAGCTCGGCTGACCGCAGCTCGGCCGCCGCGGCGTCGTGCGTGGCGCGCAGCTCGGCGAAGCTCTGCTCGGAGAAGGAGAGCAGGTCGCGGCGGGCCGTGAGTGTGGCGATGCGTCCCTGCGCCGCCGCGAGGCCGGCGGCGGCGCGATCGCGCTCCACGATGAGAACGGGCCGGCGCTCGAGCTGCGTGGCGAGCCGCGTCGCGCGTGCATCGAGGGGACGGAGTCGCTCGAGCTCGCGCCGCGCCGCGGCGTGGCGCTGGGCGTCGTAGCCACCGGGGATCGCTTCGCGATCCTTGCACACCTGGTCGAAGCGCTGGGCCTTCGCCGTGAGCTCGCGCGTCAGCTGTCCAAGCTCCTGCACCGCGAGCTGCACCTTGGCGAGACGGCGCTCCAGCTTGCCGACGTCCTCGAAGGTCGTGCGGCGTCGCTCGTCCAGCTCGCGGATCTCCACCGGCATCTCCTCGAGCTGCTCGAGGCGCGACTTGTAGTACTTGCCGTCGGCCACCAGCGCGTCCAGCTGCTCGTCGAGGTGATCGAGCACGGTGCGATAGTGATCCTCGAGCGTGCGCTCGCAGATCGGGCACTGCCCGTCTTCGCCGAGCGCCACGAGCCGCTCGCGGTTCTCCTTCACTTCGGCGTACTGCTGCCGCAGCGCGACGTGCTTGGTCTCCGCCTCCTGCCGGTCGCGCACCCACTCGGTGCGCTTCGCCTCGAGCTCGCCCTGTACCAGCTCGAGCATCGCGCGCCGTTGCTCCAGCTCGAGCGTGACCTCCTCCTCGAGCTGCGGCGCGGTCTCGATCTTCACGCGGCGCTCGCGCAGGCGGCGTACCTCCTCCTCCAACGAGCGCTCCGTCTCGAGCAGCGCCTGGCGCCGCCCCTCCTCGCGCGCGAGCTGGTCGAGCGTCTGCAGCTCCTCGCTCAGCGGCCCGAGGGGCGCGAGCTCCTCGCCCAGTCGCTCGAGCTCCGTCTCGGCCGATGCCACGTCGGCGAGCTCCCGCCCGATGCGCTCCGCATCGCGCGCGTACGACGCCGCTTCGCTCTCGGCGACACGCAGCTCGGCGAGCGCCTCCTGAAGCTGTTCGCGCTCGCGCTGCGCGGCGATCCAGCGTGGCACGACGTCGGCGAGCACGCTCGCGGCGCGGTCGCGCCGGGACGCCGCCGACGTCGCCCGCCCGGTCGCCTGCTCCAGCCGCTGGCTCGCCTCGGCGTGCACGCGCTCGATGCTCGCCGCATCCGGCATCGCCGAGCGCACGCCCGCCGCCTCCGCCGCAAGCACGCGCGCCTGATCCTTCACCAGGCGCTGCGCGATGCGCAGCCGCTCGTACCCGAGCACGCGGCTGAGGAACTGTGCACGCTCCGACGGCGCCATCGCCGCCATCACGTCCAGCTCCTTCTGCCCCGTGAAGTAGGTGTTGAAGAACTCCTCGCGGCTCATGCCGAGCCGGCGACGCAGCATGTCGGTGACGCCGGTGAGCGAGTTCGCCACCGGCGCATCGGAGCCGTCGAGGTAGAGCTCCGCGTGCGTGAGCCCGCGCTCGACCCGATAGCGGTGGCCGCCGAGCTCGAAGTCCAGCTCCACCTTCACCTTCGCGCCGGGACCCGCGCGCAGGGAGCGGATCGTCTCCTTCTTTCCGCGCGCCGCGTCCTGCCCGTAGAGCGCCCAGGCGATCGCCTCGAGGATCGTCGTCTTCCCCGACCCGTTCGCGCCGATGATCCCCGTCAGCCCCGTGTCGAAGCTGATGAAGCTGTCGGAGTGCTGGCGGAAGTTGCAGAGGCGCAGGCTGTTGAGGCGCATCTACCCCTCCAGCCCCGACGTCGACGCGGTGGACGCGCCTTCACGCTCCTCGGCGTCCTTGAGATAGCGCAGCCCGAGCGTCACCAGCGCGTCGCGATCGACGTCGGCGCCCACCACACGCTCGCGCAGCTTGTCGCGCACGAAATCGGCCAGCGACGGACGCCGGCCCGGCGCCCCGTGTCCCACCGACCGGATCATCTCCGGACGGCGCGTGTCGAGATGGAAGTGCAGCGCGCGCCGGCGGAAGTCGCGCAGCTGCCGGTGATCGAGCTGGCGCGTGATGTGGCGCGGCAGGTCGCGCACCACCAGCCGCACCACCTTGTCGTCGATGCCGCCGGGGCAGGCGTCGATCGCGGCGAGCACGCGCTCGTTCACCTCTTCCGTCGTGAGCCCGCGCGCGGACACCGCCGGCAGATCGATGAAGACACGGGCCGGCGGCAGGTGATGGAAGGTGTGACGACCGGTCGAGAGATCGTGCTCGATGATCCCCTTGCCCGGCACCCCCGCCAACTCCTCCTCCATCTTCTCGCCCCACGTGTTCGTGCTCGTGTAGTCGAGCGAGCCGCTGTAGAACTGGTTCGGCGCGATCCGGCGGTAGACGTGATAGTGGCCGAGCCCGATGTAGTCCCACGCGCTCGAGTACAGATCCTCCTGCGCGATCTCCTGCGACGCCGGCTCGCGCGTCGCCGCGAAGGGGCCGAGCATCCCTTCGACTTCGCCGTGCAGCAGCAGCACGTTCCAGCGGCGCGTGCCGGTGGGAACGAGCTTGGGGCGCGGGTGCTGGTTGTCGGCGACCGCGAGCACGGTGAGATCCAGCGCCGGAAAGTCGAGCGCGCGCGGCTCGGCGTCCACGACGTGCAGACCGAGCGCGGCGAACAGCCGCAGGATGGACCCGGTGTCCGTGGAGCGCGGCGTGTCGTGATTCCCCGCGACCATCACGATCTCCGTCTGCGGCAACATCGCGCGCAGCCGCGCGAACTGGAGATACGCGTGCAGGATCGCCGTGTTCGTCGGCCGCACCTGATGGAACACGTCCCCACCGATCAGCACGACGTCGGGCGCCAGCTCAATCACCTTGTCCAGCGCCCGCGTGAACGACTGCGCAACGTCGGCCTCGCGCTGATTGATCCCGCGCGGAGTCAGCCGCTGATACTGGCGGTAGCCGAGGTGGAGGTCGGAGAGGTGAACGAGGCGCAGGCGCAGCGGGATCGAGATGAGCTAACCAATTGCCGGGGCGGGAGTTGGCTCCCGTCACGCGCATGTGGAAAACCTAACGCCGGTTCAGCGCTTGTCCATCGTGCGCAGACGCTGCGTCACGCGCGTCACGAAGCGCATTGGCGCGAGCCCGGTCGAGGGCGGCGGCGTGACGAGCGACCGCACGAGCACCGTGAAGCGCGAGTCGGTCATCCAGCCGCGCTGCCGGTCCACCTGCATCGCGCCATTCACGCCGCCGCTCAGCTCCATCCCCTGATTCCCCGCGTCGGGAAGGATCTCGCCGCGCATGGACACGTACGCGATGTTGCCGGTGCGGTCGAGCGAGTCGAGGCGAAACACGGCACTCACGTGCGCCGAGCCGCGCGCGCCGAGTGCGCCGCCGGCCGGGAGCGGAAGCTCGCGCGTCCACTGTTCGCCCACGGCGACGAGCCGCCGCGGAAAGACGGCCGGCATCGCCGACATCGCGTCAGCGACGTCTCGCGGTACCGGAATGCCGCGCGCATCGCGCGCACTTTCCACCGTGCCGTCCGCGCCCAGCTGCAGCATGAGCTGCTGGCCGCGCAACGTCCGCTCGGCCGCCGCCACCTGCGCTGCTCCATGCTCGTCGGAGGTACGCAGATCGACCGAGTCCACGATCGTGAGCACGAGCGTGTTGGCGGGCGATGACGCCTGCACGATGGTGCGGGAGTTGAGCGTCACGGACGTGGTCACCGACTTCGCCGTGCGGCCGTTCGTGCCCGGCACCGTCGTGCTCACCTCGGTCTGCTGCTCGAGGCGGGTGTGCAGGGTGTCGCCCACGTGCGGATGTACACGCAGCAGGACGCCCTGCGCGTGGGCGCTCGCCATCGGCAGCAGGGCGCACGCCACGATCGACGACACGCGCATGCTAGAACCCGTACGGGTCGTCGGACGGGACCGCCGGCAGCGGCGCGGGAGCGTTCGGGCGTGTCGCGGTGCGCGGCGCCACCGCCGCGCGGAAATGCGCCGCGAACGCCTTGCGTACGTCCCCCGGTCGCGTGCGCACGACGTCGTTGCGCGCGCGCAGGATCTCGTCGTCCGTCGCGAGCGCCGTGACGTCCTGGATCCAGCCGAGCGACAGGCTGGGATCCATCGCGCGCAGCGTGCGCAGGACGGCGGAGTGCAGCGACGGCGTCGCCGCCTGCGGGTAGCGGCTCACGCCGTCGCGCCCGCGCATGATGGACGGGCGCGGGAAGCGCACGAAAATCGGCTGCGTGAAATGCGGATGACGAACCATCAGCTGTCCCTTCTCCAACGTTGCGAGCTTCGTCTTGATCGCCGGGCTGAGCACGGCGTAGCCGGGCGTCGCCAGCTCGTCGCCGTCCATGCGTCCGTACAGCGCCGTGCCCGAGTTGCCGACCACGCGCCGATGCACCTGCGACCGGAACTGCTGTGCCGCGAACAGCACGAGGCCGAGGTAGCGCCCGCGCTCGGCGATGTCGAGCAGCATCTTGCGGACGTAGGTGTCCGGGCCGTCGGCCGGTGCGTACTTGTTCAGCTCGTCCACGAAGACCACGACGTGCTGCACGCCGAGGTCGCGCTTCTCCAGATGCTCGCGCAGCTTGGTCACGACACGGGCGAAGATCAGGTCCTGGGCGTCTTCTTCGAGCCCGGCGACGTCGATCACATACACCGTGCGGTCCTGAAAGCTCCCGAAGGGGAGGTCGCTCGTCGCGCCGTCGTCGGCCACGAGCCCCTTGCAGCGGAGCGAGATGTTGGAGAGCCGGTTGCGCACCTTGCGGATGGTGGCGACGTGATGAGTGCGCCAGCTCTGGTCGTCCTTCTTCTCGAGCGCGCGGAGCACGTCCTTGAACCAGGCGTCCAGGTCGGCGAACGACGTCACCGTGTGCGCGCGCTCCAGCATCGGATCCACGAAGCGCTTGTCGAGGACGTTCTCCTTGATGAAGTCGATCAGCGCGTCGGCTTTCGCATCGATGTCGTCCTTGTTGAGCAGCACCTCGGCGTACTGCAGCACCTCGCGCAGGCCCCAGGTGAGCGGGGTGACGTTCTCGAGCAGCGCCTCGTTGCTGCGCAGGGTGTTGAGCGACACGCCGTCGGACTTGTAGGGCGCGAAGTACTCCACCTGCTCGAACGGTTCCGGCGTGACGCCGCACTTCTCGTACAGCGCGCGGTCCGCCTCCTCGATCTCCCCCGGCTGATCGAGGAAGCAGAGGTCGGGGCCCTTCACGTTGAAGCAGACGGCGGCCACGCTCCCCTTCTGCGCCGGGAAATGCGTGAAGATCGACTGCAGCAGCCATTCGACGGCGCTCGTCTTGGTGGCGAGCCCCGAGACCCCGCTGATGTTCAGGTGGGCCGCTTCCGGGCCGATGAGAAAGTCGGCGTCGAGATAGATCGGTGCATCGGTGCCGCCGGCGCGGTACACGCCGATGGGAATGCCGGTGCGCGCGCCGGGCTTGAGGTAGCCGTCCATGCGCAGCGCGATGGCGACGTCGGCCTCGTCCGCGAGGAGCACCGTGCCCATCGGCACCGGCTGCAGCGGCTCTTCGGGGATGTGGCGCAGCACGGCCGCGGTGTACAGGCGGATCTCGGCACGCTGGGTCTGGTGCAGCGACTCGTTGTCGGGCGACCCGTCGAATCCCATCACGTCATGCAGCGGCGACGCGAGGTCGGTCCAGCTGAATCCCTCGGTCACCACGCCGTAGACATGCGGAATGACGCCGTTCACCGCATCGCGCCCGTCGACGCGCACGATCGTCCCGATCCCGACCGGCGAGTCGAGCGCCGTCCAGAAGTGGAACTCGTGCGGCGTGTTGGGGCGACGCTCGGTCGCGACGACCCGGCCTAGCACATCGGACATCCCTACTCCTTGAACAGCCGTGAACGGTGATCCGTGAACGGTGAACGGTAGCGGCGTGAGGAGCGACGGCGTTCACCGTTCACCGTTCACCGTTCACCATCTGTCATTGTATCGCCCGCAGAAACTCCTCACAGTCCCGCACCCCGTACACCATCTTGTCCCAGCGCGCATCCGGCAGGGCGAGCGGTGAAGCCTCGGCGAGAATCCAGCGCGACACCTCGTCGGCGCGTTCGCCGATCCGGTCCAACGCCTCAGGCGCAGGATACGCCAGCTCGACGCGCACCAGCCCCCACATCGGATCGTGCCCCGACGGGTCGCGCAGGCGGAGATACCAGCTCGCCACCGTCGTGCGCTTGGGCGACGTGATGCGAAACACGCTCGACCGCTCGCGATGCTTCAGCGCGAGCACCGCGGCCAGCGCGTCCCCCTCGGCGTAGAGCGTCCGGTGGCTCTTCACCACCCCGACCGTGCACGACGAGATGGCGACCGCCTCGCTGCCGCTGATCCCGCCGTCGATGAACAGCGGATCGCGCTCGCCGCGGCACCACCGCTCGGCCAGCCGCTGCTCGAGCTCCTCGCGATGCCGCTGCACCAGGTGCACGGCGGCGTCGCGCAGCGCGAACGGATGCGACGTGAGATCTGCGCCGCCGTCGCTCGTGTCGACGAGCGCGTCGCCGAACAGCGTGTGCAGCGTCGTCCACGCGGACGACGCCACCAGCGCCCGGGGACAATACATTCGCGTTTCCACGAGGGGCGCTCCCCACGTATGCATGCGCCGGTTTCGCCGCTCGCGCACCACCGCGGCCGCACGGCCGAGCACGATCGGCGCACCGCCCAGGTAGCTGGCCACTTCGCTGCGCTGGGTGCCGTCCAGAAATGCGCGAAAGCCCACGGTCGGCGGATCGAACACGCGGTGCGCGCGCTGGACTCCCTTCTCCAGCACCGTTGCGCTGATGAGCCGCGGCGCGTCCATACCTTGACCAGCCAGCTCGAGCGTGCTCTCGCCGGTTCCGGCCGGACGGGCTTCCGGCAGCAGCGCCGCCAGCTGACGCTGCACGGTGCGGACGTTCAGTGCCGCGGGGCCCACCAGAATCGTATGCACCAGACTCTCCGCCAACCAGGATTCAGCGACTCCC
>DASSIC010000519.1:0-3091 GCA_035692325.1 Gemmatimonadaceae bacterium
CCCGCGAGCGGGACGCCGTTGCTGGTGGACGCGATCGCCCTCGTGAAGGGGGCGAAGCATCCGGAGCTCGCGAAGCAGTTCTACGAATACGTCTCCACGACGCCGGCGCTGCGTGACGCCGCGGTGAAGTTCCTGCGCATCCCGGCACGCACCGACATGCCGTCCGATTCACTCCCCGACGTCGTGACGCGCGCGCGGGCCGAAGTGAAGGCGATGCCGGGCGATCAGCGCCTGCTGCGCGACAGCCTGGACGCGTGGATGAAGTACTGGGACGCGAACATCCGTAACAGCCGCCGCGGCAAGTGACCGACACGCGCGACGCGGTGCTGCACTCGGCGCCGGGCGCGCTCGTGCTGGAGCACGTCACTCGACGCTACCCGGGCAATCCCGATCCGTCGGTGGACGATCTGTCGCTGACGATCGCGCCGGGCGAGCTGCTCGCGCTCGTCGGCGCATCGGGCTCCGGAAAGACGACGACGCTGCGCATCGCCGCCGGCTACGAGACCCCGGACACCGGCCGCGTGCTGCTCGGCGACGGCACCGGTGCCCCCCGGGACATCACGCGCGAGCCGCCGCAGCGCCGTGGCTTTGGAATGGTCTTCCAGCATTACGCGCTCTTTCCCCACATGCGCGTGGAGGAGAACGTCGCGTTCGGGCTCGAGGCGCGCGGGATGAGAAAGGGCGAGCGACTCGCGAAGGCACGCGCCGCGCTCGACGCGGTGGGGCTCGGTGGGAAGGCCGAGCGGCCCGTGCAGGCGTTGAGCGGCGGCGAGCAGCAGCGCGTCGCCCTCGCGCGAGCGCTGGTGATCCAGCCGCGCGTTCTGCTGCTCGACGAGCCATTGTCGAACCTCGATCCAACGCTGCGCCAGAGCATGCGCGACGAGCTGCGCGCGACACTGCGTCAGTCGGGGGTGACGGCGCTGTTCGTGACGCACGATCAGGAGGATGCGTTCGCCGTCGCGGATCGCGTCGCCATGCTCGAGCGTGGACGCCTACTCCAGGTGGGGACGCCGGAGTCGCTCTACCATGCGCCGGCCACGCGTGCGGTAGCCGAGTTCGTCGGGCGGGCGGCGCTCGTCCCGGCCGAGCGCGTGGCTGATCGGGTGCGCATCTCGATTTCAGGGGTGACGCTCGAGGCGCCGGCGCGGCAGCAGGGTGCGGCCGGCGGCACGGCACTGTTCGCGGTGCTGCGGCCGGAGTCGCTCGTGCTGGCCGAGGACGAGCGCACGCCGTCGTGGCGTGGTGAAGTGGTGGGACGTC
The DNA here is from genome assembly GCA_035692325.1 of Gemmatimonadaceae bacterium. Taxonomy (GTDB): domain Bacteria; phylum Gemmatimonadota; class Gemmatimonadetes; order Gemmatimonadales; family Gemmatimonadaceae; genus AG11. Next base: position 1,261 of record DASSIC010000519.1, read on the forward strand.
GGTTCGCCGGCGGCCACGTGGTGTATCGGGTCGCGCTCGGTGCGGGGATCGAAGTGGAGGTGATGGGTGACGGCGCCGGCGGAGGGGGCCGAGAAGGAGCGCGGACCGGCGTGCGGCTGGCGGATGTACCCGTGGCGGTGGTACCGGCATGAGCGCGCGCGGCGTTCGCGGCGCGGGATGGGGCGTGACGGTCACCGCGCTCGCGCTGCTCGCGCTGCTGTTATGGAGCGTCGTCTACCCGAACGCCGCGGTGATCGTCGGGAGCTTCGAGGACGGGCTCGCGGACTGGCGGGCGTTCGCGGCCAGCCCCGCCGACCTCGATGCGCTGTGGGGGACGGTGATCGTGTCGGTCGGCTCGGTGATCGCGGCGCTGCTGGTCGGGGTGCCGCTAGCCTTCCTGCTCACGCGCACCGAGTTCCGCGGGCGTCGCGTGCTGAGCGGCGTCGCGACGCTGCCGGCGGCGCTGCCGCCGCTGGTCGGGGTGCTGGCCTTTCTCTTCCTCTACGGGGAGAGCGGCGTGGTGACGCGCGTCGTGCAGCGGATGCTGAGCCTGCGCGAACCGCCGTGGACACTCACCGGCCTCACGGCGGTGATCTTCGTGCACGCCTACACGATGTACGTGTACGTCTTCCTGTTCGTGAGCGCGGGGCTCGAGCGCTACGACACCACGCTCGACGAGGCGGCGCAGGGACTCGGTGCCTCGCGCGCGCTGCTGTTGCGGCGGATCACGCTGCCGCTCCTCACCCCGTCGCTCGCCGGCGCGATGCTCCTCGTCTTCATGAGCGCGCTCGGCTCCTTCTCGGCGCCGTACGTGTTCGGGGGCGGCGCGCGCGTGCTGGCGACGCAGATTCTCGTGTCCAAGCTGAACGGCGCGATCGGGCTGGCATACGTCGAGACGACCGTGCTCGCGGTGACGGCGGTGCTGGCCCTGCTGCTGCTGCGGCGACTGGAGGGGAGACGCCGATACACGATGGCGGGGAAGGGGCGCGCCACGCGCAGCACGCTGCGCTCACCCGCGGCGCGCGCGCTCCTGCCGGTGTTCGCCGCGGCGGTGGTGATCCTGCTCGTGCTGCCGCACGCCATGGTCGTGCTCGTGAGCTTCGCGCGCGACGGCGCGTGGACGACCCAACTGCTTCCCCCCGAGTACACGCTCGAGAACTACCGCCGGCTGGCCATGGACCAGGAGCTGTGGCGGCCGATCACCAACAGCGTGTGGATGTCGGTGATCGCCACGGCGGCGAACGCCGTCGTCTGCTTCGCCATCGCCTACGTCGTGGTGCTGTCGCAGGCGCCGGGCCGCCGGATGCTCGCGCTTCTCGCCGCGCTTCCATGGGCGATCCCCGCCACCGCGATCGCGCTGGGGCTCGCGGCGACGTTCGACCGGAACGCACCGCTGCAGCTGAGGGTTCTTCTCGTGGGGACCTTCTGGATTCTCCCACTCGCGTACTTCATCCGCAACATTCCCATCGTGACGAGCGCAATCGAAGGGTCGCTGCGACAGATGGATCCGACGCTCGAGGATGCGGCGCGCGGACTCGGCGCGTCGCGCTGGCTGGCGCTTCGGCGCGTGGTGCTGCCGGCGGCGCGGCCCGGGCTGGTGGCGGGGACGATGCTCGCCGGCGTCGCGGCAGTCGGTGAGTTCGTCGCGAGCGTGGTGCTCTACACGCACTCCAACCGGCCGATCTCGGTAGAGATCCTGGCGCAGGTGCGGTCGCTCTCCTTCGGCACGGCGGCGGCGTACAGCGTGCTGCTGATCGTGCTGGTGCTGCTGATCACGGTGGGCGCGCGGTGGCTGGAGGGGCGCGTGACGGAGGGTGAGCGGACGATCAAC
>DASSIC010000520.1:0-3328 GCA_035692325.1 Gemmatimonadaceae bacterium
GGCGCGCGGCGGTGCTGCGGATGAGGTACGTCGATCGGCCGACGTGCACACGCACGTAGTTTCCGTACGTCTCGAACCAGTCCACGTCCTTCATTTGAACGATGCGCGTCGCGTCGCTGGTCCGTACGGCCAGGCGCTCCGGATAGCGCGGCTTGGCGGGGCCGTCGCTGGCCGCCAACATCTCCTGCAGCAGCGCGCGCAGGCGATCGTCGTCGCCCTGACCGTCGTTCGCGCGGGCGCGGATGCGCGCCTGCGCTCTGGCAAGCGCGGTCTCGAATCGGTCTTCGTCGTAGGGCTTGAGCAGGTAGTCGACGGCGTGGACGTCGAAGGCGCGCAGCGCGTATGCGTCGTACGCGGTGACGAAGACGACGGCGGGCATTCGCTCGGGCCCGATCGCCTCCACGACGCCGAATCCGTCGAGGTCGGGCATCTGGATGTCGAGGAAGACGAGCTGCGGCGCGTGCTCCGTGATCGCCTCGATGGCGGCGCGGCCGCCGGCGCACTGCGCCACGACATCCACCGATGCGTGCTTCCGAAGCAGCCGCGCCAGCCGGCGTCGCGCGAGGGGCTCGTCGTCCACCACCACGACGCGGAGCGGTTCGTTGGCCTGGCTCATTGCAGGACGTACTCGGGCCGATCCGTTCGCGCGGCGTTCCCATCGAGCGAACGGCGAAGCTGGCTGGCCATCGCGGCGAGTGCGCGCTCGGTGCCGAGCGAATCGGTCACGACGGTGTCGGCGAGCTCCTCGAGGGTATCGAGGATCTGCTCCGGCCGTGCGCGCGACGTGCCGGCGACGAGCCGCGCCTCGGCCAGCTCGGCCTGCAGTCGCGACACGGCGACATCGCGCTCGCGAAGCCAGTCGGCGAGGACCTGCTGATGCGCCAGGCCGACGAACAACGCGTACACCGTGAGGCTCCACAGCATCATGTACGCGTACGACGGCGACCAGAGCGACACCTTGCTGCCGATGATCTGGTGAAACGCCGCCGACTGCGCGACCGCAACCGCACACGCCATCGGAATGTGGATCGCGCTCGTCCAGCGGATGCGTCCCGGATCGAGGGGGAAGCGGCGCGCCGTGCGGAAGACGAGCGGTGTCAGCGCCGCCCACACCGCGACAGCGGCGGCGTGTTCGAAGGCCATGCGTGGCAGCGACATCCCCGCCATGTGTCCGCGCATGGTGAGATAGACGATGCTCTGCTGGAGCCAGAGCGCGCCCCAGAGCGTCCAGCCGGCCACGGTCGCGGCCGCGGGATGCCGTCGCACCCAGTCCAGCAGCGGCGCGGCCGCCGAGGGTGCGACGTCGGCGCCGACGTCGCCACTCTCCTCGATCAGCGGTTCGCGCCGCACCGGCAACACCACTTCGGCGATCGTCCCGCCCTCGGCGGGCGTGCTCAGCGAGAGTGAGGCCTCGGTGCCGTAGAGCGTGGCGAGACGCTCACGCATGTTGGCGAGGCCGAGGCCGAATCCATGATTGACGCGCTCGGCCGACTGGCCCGCTCCGTTGTCGCGCACCGAGAGTCGCAGGCGGCCGTCATCCACCGCGGCGGTGATGCGCAAGTGGCCGATCGACGTGCGATGCACGAGACCATGCCGCAGCGCGTTCTCGACGAGCGGCTGGAGCAGGAGGCGCGGGACGCGCAGGTCGAGCGCCGCGGCGTCGACGTCCTGCTCGATGACGAGCCAGTCGGCGAAGCGCACGCGCTGGATGTCGAGGTACGGCTCGAGCGCCGCGAGCTCCTCGGCCAGCGTGACGCTGGTGCCGCGCTCGTCGAGGGCGAATCGCAGGAGGGAGGCGAGCTGGCGCAGCATGCGCGACGCGGCGCGCGGCGCCTCGTGCGCGAGCTCGGTGATGGTGCCCAGTGCATTGAAGAGGAAGTGCGGGCGGAGCTGCTCCTCGAGGTACTCCAGCCGGGCGCGGGCGATCTGCGCACGGAGGCGGAGCTCGCGGCGCGCTTCGATCGTGTGCAGCGTGTGCGCGTCGGCCGTGCGCGCGACGACCATGGTCGCCAGATAGACGATGACCACGAAGTCGACGAAGTACAGCATCGCGGCCAGATAGGGCTGCTGCACCTGTTCGCCGAAGCGCACGACGAGGAAGCGCCGCCAGCCGGTATCCACGACGGAGATCACCGCCATGGCCGCGAGGTGCGCGCTCACGACCCGCACGGGATGGCGCGTCCACCGGTCGACCTGGGTCGAGTAGATCGCGATCACCGGCGTGAGCACGATCCAGAGCGCGGCGATGAGCAGGTCGGCGAGCAGCATTCGCCAGAAGCCCGTCACCGCGGCGGCGGGCGACGCGACGAGCGCGAGCACCGTCTGGAGCAGCGCGAACAGCGACCACACCGCCGCCGTGATCGCGAGGCGGCGGCCGGTCCAGCGCGTCACGGGCCAGGGACGATGCGGGTTCGGCATCGACGCGAAGATACGGGCCGATGCCTCCGCCCGCCCATCCCCGTGACGACCCGTCCGCTGGCAGGGACGAGTCGTGTGATTGCGGGGACGAGAGGACTAGCGCGCCACCTGCGCCGACGTCGGGTACAGCGGGAAGCGGCCGGCCAGCGTCTTCACCTCCTCGCGCACCGCCGAGGCGACGCCGAGGTCTTCCGGTGCGACGAGCACGCGATCGATCAACGAGGCGATCTGCGCCATCTCCTTCTCCTTCATGCCGCGCGTCGTCACGGCCGGCGTGCCGATCCGGACGCCGCTCGTCACGAAGGGCGACTGCGTCTCCTTGGGCACGGTGTTCTTGTTCACCGTGATCCCCGCGACGTCGAGCGCCTTTTCCGCCACCTTGCCGGTGAGGTTCTTGTTACGCAGGTCCACGAGCATGAGGTGGTTGTCGGTGCCCCCGGACACGAGCTGATAGCCCTTGGCGCTGAGTGCCTTGGCGAGCGCCTGCGCGTTGCTCACGATCTGCCTGCAGTAGGTGGTGAACGCCGGCTCGAGCGCTTCCTTGAGCGCGACCGCCTTGGCGGCGATCACGTGCTCGAGCGGGCCGCCCTGGGTGCCGGGGAACATCGCCTTGTTCACCGCGGCGGCGTGCTCCGCCTTGCACAGGATCAGGCCGCCGCGCGGGCCGCGCAGCGTCTTGTGCGTGGTGGTGGTCACGACGTCGGCGTGCGGCACCGGCGACGGATAGACGCCGGTGGCCGAGAGTCCGGCGAAGTGCGCCATGTCCACCATGAAGATCGCTCCCACCTCCTTCGCGATCTCGGCGAAGGCGGCGAAGTCCACGATGCGCGGATAGGCGCTATAGCCGGCGATGATCATCTTCGGCTTGTGCGTGCGTGCCTGGCTGCGCACCGCATCCATGTCGATGTAG
>DASSIC010000521.1:0-2643 GCA_035692325.1 Gemmatimonadaceae bacterium
CACGCCGGCTAGGCTGGCGGCTCCCCGTCGGCGCGAATCGCCGTGTCGGTGGCGGGACGTCGCGGTCGCATCGGCCGGACGCGTTCGACGACCAGATAGGCCACCACGACGAGCGCGATCGCGACACCGAGCGCCGGAACCGCGGCCTCCGCATTCCGCTGCGCGATCACCACGCAGGCGACGAGCGCCATGTTCAGCACCACGACGCCGGTCGTCACCGCCGCATGACTCGCTCCCGCCTGCACGGCGCGTTGGTACGCGTGGCTGCGATGCGCCCCATACCACCGTTCGCCGGCCAGCACGCGTCGCAGGAGCGTCGTCGTCGCGTCCATCACGAACACCCCGTACAGCACCAGCGACAGCGGCAGCGCGAGCACCTCGGCGTTCTGCGCGGCGAGGGCGAGCACGGCGAGGACGAATCCCAGGTATCCCGAGCCCGCGTCGCCCATGAAGATCCGCGCCGGCATCCAGTTCCAGCGGAGGAACCCTGCCGATGCCCCGGCGACGAGGATGAAGGCGATCGCGAGGTCGGATGCGACGGCGCTCAACATGATCGCCGCGGCGAGCCCCGTGACGGCCGCCTCGCTGCCGGCGATCCCGTCGATGCCGTCCATGAAGTTGAACAGGTTCGTCGCCCACACGATGCCGATCACGGCGAGGATCGCGCCGAGCGGTCCCACGTGCCACACGTGGGCGCCGAGCGTTACGATCGGCACTCCACGCAACCACGTCACCGCCCAGACCGCGGCGACGAAGTGAATCGATGCGCGTGTCCGAGCGGACAATCCCCGCTGATCGTCGATCCAACCCACCGCTGCGACCAGTGCCCCCCCTCCGCCCACGGCGGCGAGAAGCCGCAGCGGCATGAGTCCAGCCAGCGTCGCCACAACCAAGAGGCCTTCCACGGTCGCGACGATGCCGACGCCTCCCCCTCGCGGCGTGGCGCGCACGTGTGAGCTGCGCTCGTTGGGATGATCGAGGATGTCTCGGCGGATCGCGTAACGCAGCATGACCGCGGTTGCCCACGTGCCCAGTAACGCGGCCGCAAGACCCCACGCCAGCAGGGACGTCATCGACCCGTGGGCCCCCCGGCCGACGCGCCGACATACCACCGCGCGGTGTGCCGAAGTCCCTCCTCGAGCGAAATCAGGCTGCCGCGGCCGAAGTCTCGCTGGAAGGCGGCCGTATCGAGCACGAGGGAGCCGGCCAGACTGCGCAGGACCGTGGTGTCGAGCGGGGTGGGCACGACCGACCCGAGCAGGTCGCCGACGCGCGCCGCCGCGCGCAGCACGCCCAGCGGCACCGGGATCAGTCGGGCACGCCGAGACAGTGCGGCCGCGATCTGGCGCACCAGCTCGGCGGTGGACACCGGCTGCGGATCGCCAACGAGATAGCTGCGGGGCGGCGCCGGATCGGACTGCGCCAGCACGTCACTGATGCTTGACGCGAGGTTTTCCACGTAGAGAATCGTGCGAGCGTTGTGGAGAGCTCCCAGCGGGAGGGGCAGGCCGGACGCCACGAGGCGGAAGAGGCGGAGCGGATTACCGCGCATGCCTGGCCCGAACACCATGGGTGGACGAAGACTGACGACGCGCATCGACGACGCCGCGGCGAGCGACCCCAGTGCCTCTTCCGCCGCCAGCTTGCTCCGACCGTAGTCGTTGATCGGCCGAGCCGGCGTCGCGTCGGAGATCGTGCCGTCGTCATTGCCCGCCGCCGCCGCCACGGAGCTCATGAAGACGAACGTGCGTACGCGCGCCCGGATCGCCGTGCGAGCACACGCGATGGTCGGCAGAACGTTGCTCGCATGGAAGAGCGCTTCGCGATCGGCGCCGCGATCGTGCAGGACGTGGGCGCGCCCGGCGAGATGCACGACGGCATCCGCGGACGCGAAGATCGGCTCGAGCGCCGATTCATCGACGAGGCTCGGACACGTGATGCGTTCCACGCCAGGCGGGAGCTCCACGGTGTCGCGGCGCACGAGCGCGCGCACGCGCCACCCGGCTCGCGACAGCTCGGCGCACACGTGCCGCCCGATGAAGCCGTTGGCCCCGGTGACGACGACGCGTCGCTCGCCGTCGGCCGCCGTGCGATCGTCGAGCGTGGCATCACCGTGCATGCAGATCCTGGGCACACAGGTCCTCGTACAGTCGGACCGTCTCGCCGGCGATGCGCCCAACGGAGAACTCCCGCAGCACCAGGGCGCGGCCCGCCTCGCCCATGCGGGCACGCATCGCTTCGTCGGCGAGCAGCTGCTCCAGGGCGCACGCGAGCGCGGCGGGATCGCGCGGCGGGACGAGGAGTCCGTTGACCCCGTCGTGCACCACCTCGCGGCAGCCGGGCACGTCGGTCGTCACGATCGGTCGCCCCATCGAAGCGGCCTCCAAGAGCGCTTTGGGGAGACCTTCGCGGTACGACGGCAAGGCGACGATCGTGGCGCGGCTCATCTCGAGCGCCATGTCGTCCGAGTGACCGGGCATCTCGACGATCCCCTCGGTCGTCCAGCTCGCGATCTCGCCGGGCGTCACGGACGTCGGGTTCCCCGGATCCGGCTCGCCGCGGAGAACGACCCGGCAGGCGACGCCGCGGGCCCTGAGCAGCCGCGCGGCCTCCACGAGCTCGGTGACACCCTTGTCGCGCAGG
>DASSIC010000522.1:0-3974 GCA_035692325.1 Gemmatimonadaceae bacterium
AACTGGTTGAGCATCCGCACGAACCGGCCGACGTTCGCGTCGTCGAGCGGCGCGTCCACCTCGTCCAGCAGGCAGAAGGGGCTGGGCTTGGTGAGGAAGATGCCGAACAGCAGCGACAGCGCCACGAGCGCGCGCTCCCCGCTCGACAGCAGGTTGATGCGCTGGGTCTTCTTGCCGCGCGGCGACGCATGGATCTCGATGTCGCAGTCGAGCGGCGCATCGGGGTTCTCCAGGCGCAGATCGCACTCGCCGCCGCCGAACAGCGACATGAAGATCGTTCGGAAGTTCTCGCGCACCTGCGTGAAGGTCGCGAGGAACAGCTCGCGCGCCGTGGCGTCGATCTCCTTGATCGCCTGCAGCAGCGACGCCTTGGCGTCGGCGAGGTCCGCGCGCTGCGCGACGAGGAAGTCGTGTCGCTTCATCGTCTCGTCGTGCTCCTCGATCGCCAGCGCGTTCACCGGCCCGAGCTGCTCCAGCTGGCGGCGCAGCTCCATCGCCTCGGCCTGGAGCGACTCGTCGTCGATGTCCACCGGCGGCACCTCCGCCAGCATCTCGTCGAGCGGTCGCTTCCATTCGGTCTCGAGGCGCTCGCGGATCGCGGTGCGGCGCCCGGAGAGTTCGGTGAAACGCAGCTCCGCGTGATGCAGCTCGTCGCTGAGCGAGGTCGAACGACGCCGGATCTCGCCCAGCGCGTGGTCGGCCGCCATCAGCGCGTCGTCAGCCGAGCGCACACCGGCTTCCGCGTCGGCGAGCGTGGCCTCACCGTCCGCCAACGTGGCCTCGCGCGTCTCGAGGTCCATCGTCCAGGCCACCATCTGTTCGGCGAGCACGCTGTCGGAGCGCGCGAGCTCGCTCAATTCCTCACGCAGCTGCGCGAGCCGGTTGGCCGCCGTGGCCACCTCCTGCGTGAGCCGCCGCTCCCGATCCACCGCCATCTGCACGCGCGCACGGGCCTGCGCCTGTTCCACCTGCCACTTGGTGCGCAGCTCGCGCACCTGCTCCTGCTGCTGCTCCGCCGCGGCCGCGCGCGCGCGTGCGGCGGCGATGGCCGCTTCGATGCCTGTCGTCTGTTCGCCCAATGCGGCGGCATCGGCGTCGAGGGCAGTGCCACGCTCGGCCAATTCGGCGGCCCGCGCCGCGAGCCGCTCGGCGAGGGCGGCGGCATCCTGCGCTTCCTTCTCGGCGCGGGCCACGCGCCGGGCAAGCTCGGTGTGCTGCTCCGCCGCTGCCCGGGCGCGCCGCTGCGCGACCTGCGACGCTTCGGTCGCCTCGAGCACGCGCTGCTCGCTTGCCGCGAGGGCGTCGCGCATCGCGTCGGCGGTGCGCGAGGCTTCCTGGCGCGCCAACTCCTGTGCCTCGAGCTGCACGCGCAGCTCGGCGAGCTCCGCGCGACGACGCAGCGGTCCGGGACCGGCCGCGCTGCCCGGCAGCCACACCGCGCCGCGTGCATCCACGAACGCGCGGCCGTCGTCGACGGCGTGGACGTGGCCGAGGAGGTTCCGGACCCATGCGCGCGCCGGCGCGGTGGCGTTCACGAGATGCGCCAGCGCGTCCGGCATCGGCGTGCCCGCGCTGTCCTCGCTCATGGCATCGAGGGGGAGCAGCAGCAGCGGACCGGGATTGGCCTTCGCATGCCAGAGTCGCACCGCATCCGCCGCCGCGGCGTCGCGCACGAGCACGGCGTGCACGGAGTTGCCAAGGAACTTCTCGACGAGCACGGCCGACCCCTGGTCGGCGCCGATGAAATCCGAGAGGGGTCCGAGCACGGCGCCGTCGCCGAACTGCTGCCGTTCGCGGAGCAGGGCGGAGGCGGCGGGGGCGAGCCCGACGCGGTCGCGCTCGAGCTGCTCGAGCGCGTTCACGCGGCCCTGAAGAGCGGTCAGCGCCTCGTCCGCGCGGAACAGCTGCGCCCGCGCGAGCGATTCCTGCTCGCGCGTGGTGCGGTCGGCCTGTCGTGCGCTGTCCAGCTCCGCTGTCGCCGTGGCGGCGGCGGCGCCGGCGGCGTCGACCTCGGCCTGCGACTCCTCGTGCTCGCGCCGCACGAGTGCCAGCGCGTCGTCGAGCGTCGAGCGCTCCACGGACAGCGCTTCGCTTCGCTGCTGGACCTCCTCGAGCTCGCGCACCATGCGCTCGCGGTCGTGCTCGATGCGTCGCGCGCGATCCTGCAGGGCGCGCAGCTCGCGCTCGGCGCCATCTACCTGGTGTCGGGCCTCCGTGACGAGACGACGGACCTCGTTCTCCTCTTCCTGATGGAGCGCGAGCTCCTCGTCGGCGCGACGGAGCGCTTCTTCCACCTCGGCCAGCTCCCGTGCGGCTGCTTCGCGCTCGGACGTGATGCGCGTGCCCGTCTCCTCACCCGCCGTGGCTTCGGCTTCCGCGCGCTGCCGGCGCGCCGTGGCGTTTCGCTGCCGCTCCTGCGCCACCGCCATCTCGCCGCGGATGCGCTGCGCCTGCTCGCGCTGTGCGCTCACCAGCCGCGACAGCTCGTTGCGCTGCGCCTCGGCCGCGGCGCGAGCACCCTGCGCGGCGTCGCGCGCGGCCTCCGCTTCCAGCGTGCCGGCTTCCGCGGCCGGGAGCTGCTCGCGCAGCTCGGCGACGCGCACCTGAAGACGGGCGAGCTCCTCGCGCCACGCTTCCATGCTGCGTCCGGCGAGCGAGAGCTCGACGGTGAAACGACGCGTGGTGATCTCGGTGTAGCGCTCCGCGCGCTTCCGCTGCCGCGCGAGGCTGCGCACCTGGCTGGACACCTCGTTGATCAGGTCGTCGAGCCGCTGCAGATCGCCGGTCGTCTCCTCGAGTCGGCGCTCGGTCGTGCGCCGCCGATCGCGATACAGCCCCACCCCCGCCGCCTCCTCGAACAGCTCGCGTCGGTCGTCGGCGCGGTCGGAGAGGAGCGCGTCGATCATCTTGCTCTCGATGACCACGCCCGTACCCGACCCCAGCCCGGTGCCGCGCAACAGGTCGGAGATGTCGCGCAGCCGACAGGGGGCGCGATTGAGGAAATAATCGCTGTCGCCCGACCGGGAGAGCCGGCGCGTGATCACGACTTCCTTGAACGGGACGGGGAGAATCCCCTCGTCGTTCGAGAAGTGCAGCGAGACCTCGGCGACGTTGACGGCACGCCGTGCCGACGACCCCTGGAAGATCACCTCGTCCATCTTCGCGCCGCGCATGAGGCGCGCGCGCTGCTCGCCGAGCACCCAGCGCACGGCGTCGGAGACGTTGGACTTTCCGCAGCCGTTGGGGCCGACGATCGCCGTCACCCCGGGCTCGAAGACGAGCTGCGTGGCATCGGCGAACGACTTGAAGCCGTGCAGCTCGAGCTTGGTCAACCGCACTAGAACACTCTCCCGATTCGATAGACGAGCGATGGAGCGAGGCCCGCCTTGCGGACCGCCGGCACCGCGAGCGCCGCCTGTTGCGGGCTCTCGTATGCGCCGAAGTACAGATTGGCCGTGCCGTTCGCCTGGCGCAGCGCGTACACCGGCAATGCGCGCGCCGACGCACGCTTGAGCCGCGCGGGCATCTCCGCCGCGGCCACGTTCGCCTGCACCATGAACGCGTACGGCAGCGACGTCACGCTGCCGCCACCCGGGGGCAGCACCCTCCGCGCGCGCAGCTCCTGGAGCAGCGAGTCCGCGCCGGCCTTCGTCGGATACGCGCCCGCTACCAGCTCGAACAAGCGCGTGCGCAGACTGAGTCCGTAGCTCGTCGCCGGCAGCCCGGCGAACTTTTCATTGAGCTGCAAGATAGCGCCGGCCAGCCCGTTGGTGTTCTCCAGCAGCACCGCATAGGCCGAGGCATTCACCGAGTCGGCGGCATTTGCCGGCGCGAAGACGGGGAACGAATCCTCGGCGACGGCGAGATTCGCCGCGCGCGCCGCACTGTCACGCGCGGCGGTCTCGCGCCGCGCGGAGTCGGCTCGCACGGCACTGTCGGTGGCGAGCGCGCCACCCGTGACGGTCGCGGCGACC
>DASSIC010000523.1:0-3279 GCA_035692325.1 Gemmatimonadaceae bacterium
GCCGGCACGGTGAACGTCAACGAGAGCTACGCCGCAACCTGGAGCTCGACGGCGTCGCCGATCGGCGGCATGAAGGAATCGGGGTTCGGACGGCGCCACGGCGAGGAGGGCATCCTCAAGTACACCGAGGCGCAGACCATCGCCATTCAGCGCGGGCTTCCACTCGCGCCGCCGCCCTTCGTATCGGAACAGCTGTATGCCCGGTTCATGCCCGGTCTGCTGCGCATCATGCGCCGCCTGCCCGGACTGCGATGACGACCCAGCGGATCCGCTCGATCGACATCGTCCGCGGCGTCGTGATGGTGCTCATGGCGCTCGATCACGTGCGCGTCTTCTCCGGGATCCCGGCGGGCGGTCCGACGCCGGCGCTCTTCCTCACGCGCTGGGTCACCAACTTCTGCGCGCCGGCCTTCTTCTTCCTCGCCGGTACCGGCGCGTACCTGTACGCGCAGAAGGTGAACGACCTCGGGCGTGTAGCGCGCTGGCTCGCCGTCCGCGGCGCGTGGCTGGTGGTGCTCGAGCTCACCGTGCTCCGCTTCGCCTGGACCTTCAACTTCGCCTACGACCAATATCTGCTCGCCGGCGTGATCTGGTCGTTGGGTCTCTCGATGATCGTGCTCGCTGGATTGATCCGGCTGCCGATCCGCGCCATCGCGGCGATCGGCATCGGGATCGTCGTGCTCCAGCAGCTCCTCGTCGGTCTCCTCATGCGGGCGAATCCCGCGCTCGCTGATGGCGGCAGCCCGTGGTACCTCACCCTGCTCTATTTCGGCGGACCGATTCAGCTCGGCGGCGCCGACGGGCCGACCTTCTTCGTGCTCTACTCGCTCTTCTCGTGGGCGGCGCTCATGGCCGCGGGCTACGCGTTCGGCCGCGTCATGCTGCTGGAGCCGGTGCGCCGGCGTCGCGTGCTGCTCTCGCTCGGTGCGGGCTGCGTCGCCGCCTTCCTCGTGCTGCGCGGCCTCGACCTCTATGGCGATCCGCGCCACTGGCGCGGGGAAGGGCAGGGCGCGGCGTGGATGCGCTTCCTCAACACCAGCAAGTATCCGGCGTCGCTCCTCTTCTCGCTCATGACGCTGGGGCCGATGTTCCTCGTCATGCCGGCGCTCGAGCGGGCGCGCGGCAAGGTGACGGACGTGCTCGCGCTCTTCGGGCGCGTGCCGCTCTTCTTCTATCTCCTGCACATTCCGCTGATCCATGCGACGGCCATGGTCGTGTCGCTCATCCGGCGCGACGGCGGCATCGGCTGGCTGCTCGGCAATCACCCGACGATGATCGGCCCCGCACCCGAGGGATATCGCTGGAGCCTGCCACTGCTCTACGCGATCACCGCGCTGTGCGTGGCGCTGTTGTATCTGCCCTGCCGATGGTTCGCCGCGCAGCGCGCCCGGCAGCCGGACTCCTGGCTCCGCTATCTCTGACGTGACGCCCGACTCGGCGGACGCGATCGTCGTCGGAGCGGGGCTCGCCGGCCTCGCCGCCGCCGCCGAGCTCTCCGACGCCGGCCGCCGAGTCATCGTCGTGGAGCAGGAACCGGAAGCATCGCTCGGGGGACAGGCCTTCTGGTCGCTCGGCGGACTCTTTCTCGTCGATTCGCCCGAGCAGCGGCGCCTCGGCATTCGCGATTCGCGCGATCTCGCATGGCGCGACTGGCTGGGCACCGCCGGCTTCGACCGCGACGAGGATGCATGGCCGCGCCGGTGGGCCGAGGCGTACGTGGATTTCGCCGCCGGTGAGAAGCGCGCGTGGCTGCACGCCATGGGGTTGCGCTTCTTCCCCGTCGTGGGATGGGCCGAGCGCGGTGGCGCACTCGCGACTGGCCACGGCAACTCGGTGCCGCGCTTTCACGTCACGTGGGGGACCGGACCCGGCGTGCTCGAGCCTTTTGTCCGCCGCGTGCGCGAGGGCGTTGCCCGCGGCCGCATCACGCTGCGCTTCCGCCATCGCGTCAACGACCTGACGACCTCGGGGGGCAGCGTCGTCGGCGTGCGCGGTGAGGTCCTGGGGTCGAGCGACGCGGTGCGCGGGGCGGCCAGCGCGCGCGCCGTCGTCGGCGACTTCGCGCTGCGTGCGTCATCGGTGATCGTGACGACAGGGGGAATCGGCGGCAACCACGACCTCGTGCGCGCGAGCTGGCCGGCGCGTCTCGGCACTCCGCCGGCGCACATGCTCTCCGGCGTCCCCGAGCACGTGGACGGCCGCATGATCGCCGTCGCCGAGTCGACCGGCGCACGGGTGATCAATCGCGACCGGATGTGGCATTACACGGAGGGGATCGAGAACTGGGCGCCGATCTGGAAGCGTCACGGCATTCGCATCCTCCCTGGCCCGTCGTCGCTCTGGATCGATGCGCGCGGACGCCGGCTTCCCCCTCCGCTGTTTCCCGGCTTCGACACGCTCGCCACGCTCGAGCATCTGGCGCGCGGCGGCCATGGGTACAGCTGGTTCGTGCTCACGCAGGCGATCATCGAGAAGGAGTTCGCCCTCTCCGGCTCCGAGCAGAATCCGGATCTCACCGGCCGCAGCATCGTGAAGACGCTGAGCCGGGTGCTCCCGGGTGCGCCGCCACCGGTGGAGGCGTTCAAGCGGCATGGTGCCGACTTCGTCGTCGAACGCTCCCTCGACGCGCTCGTGCGTCGCATGAACGCGCTCACCGGCGAGGAGCTGATCGACGTCAAGGAGCTGAAGCGCGAGATCGACGCGCGCGATGGGCAGCTCGGTAATCCGTACGGCAAGGACGCGCAGATCACCGCCATTCATGGAGCTCGGCGCTATCTCGGCGACAAGCTCGTTCGCGTCGCGAAGCCGCACCGGTTGCTCGACCCGAAGGCTGGGCCGCTCATCGCCGTGCGGCTCTCGATCCTGACCCGCAAGACGCTGGGCGGGCTCGAGACCGATCTGTCGAGTCGCGTGCTTGGGAGTCACGGCGAGCCGGTGCCCGGCCTGTACGCGGCCGGCGAGGTGGCCGGCTTTGGCGGCGGTGGCATGCACGGCTATCGCGCGCTCGAAGGGACCTGTCTCGGCGGATGCCTCTTCTCGGGACGCACGGCGGGTCGCGCGGCGGCGGCGTCGTCCTGAGCGCTCCTTGTCGTCCTGAGTGTAGCGAAGGACCCGCACGTGCAGGTCCCTCGCTTCACGCGGGACGACATCTCTCAACAGAATCACTCCTGCTTTCGTACCTTTGGCGTAACCTCCCACCACAAGGAGCCCGCTGCATGGCCCGACCCGCCGTCCGCCGTCTTGCCACGATCGTCTCGTGTGCGCTCGCTATCGCCGCGC
>DASSIC010000524.1:0-2391 GCA_035692325.1 Gemmatimonadaceae bacterium
ATCGTGGTCGAGATGGACCATGGCTCGGGGGTTCGCACCCGGTATGCGCACCTCACCGCAGCCATGGTCCATGTCGGCGACGTGGTGACGAAGGGGACTTTCATCGCCACGGTGGGATCGACCGGCATCACGACCGGCCCGCACCTGCACTATGAGATCCTGGTGAACGGCCGGCAGGTGGATCCGCTGCGGTATCGACTGCCGCAGCCCACGGAAGACAGCGCCGTGTCCAGCGCTCCAGCCGCCAGCGAACCCTCGCCCGCCGTCGTGCCGGGAAGCGGTGCGGTGACGGCTCCGACCACGGGGTCGCACGAGTCGCTCGCGCCCGCGCAGGCCGCGCCGGCGCCCCGCTGAACCCGGAGGGGGTCTTCGACCCCCGGTACGGCTCCTGCACTCCGGACGGGCACACCAACCGTCCGGAGTGACGAGATGAGCAAGCTGCTGCGCGGCCTGGCCGCGGGTTACGGGGCGAAGAAGATGGGTGGCGGGTGCTTCAGCACCATTCTCATCTTCCTCATCCTGTGGTGGCTCCTCGGCCACTTCGGACTCTTCCGCTAGCGCCGTAATGGACGCGGGCGGACGCGCAGACGACCGCCGGTCCAGCGGCGATCGTCGAGAGGGTGGCCCGCAGGACGGGCGGCGGGGGACGAAGCGCGGCACTTCGCCGCTGACCTACGTCCTTCGCTCGGTGGGGGCCGTGCTCATCCTGCTCGGCGTGATCGTCTATGCCGTGCGCGTCACGCGACCGGTGTACGCCACTCGCGGCACCCTGGGCGAAGAGCTGCGAAAGCACGCGCCGGAGGTGGCGGAAGTGCTCGACCCCGCCGACAGCAGCGCGATCGACGCGTTCGTGCAGACGCCCAAGTTCCAGGAGGAGAAGCGCAACTTCTACGAGGACGTGATGCGCCTCAAACAGGTGGATTCGGCGCGCGCCGATTCCATCGCGCACTTCGCGGTTCGCGAGGCGTATCGGCGGGGGATCTCGCCCGCCATCATCTTCGGCGTGATGCTCACGGAGAATTCGCGCTTCATCTCCAATGCGAAGTCCAACGTGGGCGCCGTCGGGCTGATGCAGGTCTACCCGAAGATCTGGTTGACGAAGGAGATGACGAAACTGTTCGGGCGAGATCTGGCAACGGACTCGACGAACGTGAAGTACGGCGTGTTCATCCTGAACCAGTATTTCCGGCCGAAGGACAAGAAGGGCCAGGTGAGGGACCGCGATTGGGCCACCGCCCTGCTCCGCTACAACGGGTGCGTCAACGGCACGAACACCCCACGCTGCCACACGTATCCGAGCAAGGTGAAGGGGTTCATCGAGAATCAGGGGACGTCGATCTGCAGCGGGCGAGGCTTCTACGAGTGCATCGCCAAGCCCTTCATCAACGGCCTGCTGGGCGGATCGAAGGATTCGACGGCGGCTCCTGCAACGTCCGCCACTCCCACGGCACCTGCTCCCGCGGCGGCGTCGGTGCAGCAGGCCGCTCAGCCGCTGCCGGTGGCGGCCCCCGTCATCCCTGCGCCTGCCCCCGCGGCGCCGACGAAATCGACGTCCGTCGCACCAGAGAAGCGACCCTCCAGCGCAGCTCGATCGCCGACACCGAAGAAACCGACTCCGAAGAAACCGACTCCGAAGAAGCCGGCCGCCAAGAAGCGCACGACCACGACCCGGGCGCGAGCGAGCCGGTCTAGTTCGGACATTCCTCCGCCGCCCAAGCCGATCACGATCAAGGTGCCGTGACGGTCAGACGTTCGGCTGTCGTCAGCCCTCCCTGAGGGCCTTCAGTCCGCGGGCCAGATCGGCGCGTGGCCCAGAACCGAGTTGCGCGTCGATCGACCGCTCATGCTCGGCCAGGATGACGCTGGCGCGGTCGTAGGCGGCGCGACCGGCGGGCGTCACCGTCGCCCGCACGGTGCGGCGGTCGTCGGGATCGCTCTCCCGTGCCACGAGTCCGTCGGCCTCGAGCCGATCGACGAGCTGGGTGATGTTCGACTTGCCGCAGCAGTGGCGCTCCGCGAGCTGGGACAGCGTCAGCGGCTCGGCGGCGAGCACCAGGTGCCGCAGGGCGCCGAGCTTGGCCAGGGAGAGACCGATCTCACCGAGTGCGCCTTCGGCCCTCGCCTCCACGGCGCGCGCGGCGTCCAGCAGGAGCAGGGTGAGGGCGCAGTTGGGCACGGTGTCGCGACAGTCGTCAGCCATGGTCTGAAGGCTAGACGTGGTCGAGGCCGCCCGTCAACAGTGCCGAGGCGCATCCCTTGCCTCTGCAGGGCTTGGCGCTTGCACCACGGCTGGCTAGCATCCCCGTAGCTCGGAGCATCCGGGCTCATCCCTACTACCAACTCCACGCTCGTGTCGATCACTCGTTCGATGGCGCACCGCCGCGCCCTCCC
>DASSIC010000525.1:0-3241 GCA_035692325.1 Gemmatimonadaceae bacterium
CGTTCCTTCGCCGTGTAGGTGGACGGCGTCACGGTGCGCACGTCGGTCGTCATCGGACGCTCCTCCGCTTCCCACTTCGCGCGGCCGCCGTCGAGGATCTTCGTGTTCGTGAAGCCGAACAGCTGGAACACCCACAGTGCGTAGGTGGCCCACCAGTTGTTCTTGTCGCCGTATAATACCGCCGTCGTGCGCTCGTCGATGCCGAGTCGGCGCAGCAGCCTCTGGAAGTCCTCGCGGCCGATGTAGTCGCGCAGCACGGGGTCGTTCAGGTCGGCGTGCCAGTCGATCTTGAGCGCGCCGGGAATGTGCCCGACTTCGTACAGCAGCACGTCCTCGTCGCTCTCCAGCACTCGCACCGCGGAGTCGTCGAGATGCGCGGCGAGCCAGTCCGTGCTCACCAGCGCGTCCGGACGGGCGTACTGCTTCGCGGCGATTTCCTTGTCGGACATGTCGGTGGTCGGCGTCGGTGTGAGGTCCCGAACGATAATCCGTTAACGGGGCGTCCGGTTCACGCGGGCGTGTTCGCCGGTCCAGGCGGCGGAGGCCGGTCCCCGCGCGGGAGCGGGCAGCTTGTCGATCCAGTCGAGGATCGTACCCACCTCGTCCTCCCATCCGGGCTCGGAAAAGAGGAAGTGGCCATGCCCGCGAGCGACGTGCAGCGGCGCATCGTAGCGGCGTGCCAGGCGGCGCGCGACACCGAGGGGGACGAAGCGGTCATGCTCGGCCCCCACCACGAGCAGCGGCGCCCGTACCGAGCGGACGGGCACGTCGTACACTCCCAGCGCGGCCTGCCGCGCGGCGCGTCCACTGTCGGGAACGAAGCGGGTGCGGATGGCCTCCCGCTCCGGCTCCGGGACCCGGTTGAGCACGAGGGCATCGATGTCGTTCGCCGTCGGGACGAATGGGCGCGACAGCAGCAGGGCGGGGAGGTAGCGGCCCATCCGCAGGAGGAGCGGCCGGCTGATGACGCTGATGCCGCGCGGTGGCGCCGACGACACGAGCACCGCGGCGCGCACGAGGTTGCGCGCGGCGAGCAGCAGCGCGACGAGCCCGCCCAGCGAGTGGCCGATGACGATCGGACGCTCGAGCTCGCGCGCTGCCTCGAAGGCATCATGCGAGAACGCGGCGATCGACGTGCGGCCGATCGTGGCGAGCGGTGTCGCGGGCGGATGTCCGCGAAACGACAGCGCCGCGGCGGGATAGCCGCGCTCCGCGATGCGCGGGAGCACATGCTCGAACACCCAGCTGCCGGCGAACAGGCCGTGCAGGCAGAGCACCGGCGCGCCGCGTGGCTTGGCGACGTCGACGGCGTCCAGGCGAAGACTGCCGATGGAGCGCGGAAGCATGGGACAGGAGTATCCGTCCCCGCAACGAATCCGGCAATGGCCCGCTCGCGGCATGTCAACTTCGCAGGGGACGTTGGTTATGATGCAGCGTGCCGACGCCACCTTCCCGCACCCAGCTCGCCGCCCTCATGGAGCCGTACGCACGCCACGTGCTGGTGTGCACGGGCGGCTACTGCTCGCCGAACCGCGAGGGTCGAGCGCTGTACGCGCAGCTCGCGCGCCTGCTGGAGCGCGAAGCCCTCCTGTTCGGCCCGCACCGGGTCAAGCGTGGCGAGACGCCATGCCTGGGTGTGTGCGTGGGAGGACCGATCGTCGTCGTGTATCCGGAGGGCATCTGGTACGCCGGCGTCACACCCGAGCTCCTCGAACGGATCGTCGTCGAGCATCTGCGGGACGGCCGAGTGGTCGAGGAGGCGGTGTTCCATCGTCACGGGGCGACGGGTAAGGGGTAAGGGGCAGCGGTTGCCCTTCTTGCGAGGCCCGCCCGTCTGATTCAGACTCACCGCGTGCACGTCGCCGACTCCATCCTGTTCACCCGTATGCTCGCGCACGGCCCCGCGGTGCGCGTGCGGCGAACGAGCGCGCCGGGCATCCTGCCCGTCGTCGCCGTGCTCGAGGTGGATCGCCGCGCCGGCACCGCGCGCGCGCGGGCGGGCGGGAACCCGCCGCCGCTCATGATCGTCGAGGGGCGCAGCGACGCCGAGGTGCTGGACCTCCTCAAGCCCCATGCGCTCGACGATCGCCTGGTGGCCGGCCTGATGCGCGCGAAGGGCCAGCGCTAGCAGCGCGTGGTCACTCGCCGTCGGGTGGGAGCTTCTCCAGCTCCTCGGCGACGCTCCGCAGGATCCGCGGCCAGACGTGCTTGGCCGCGAGCGCGAAGAAGTGTGCACGCGCCACGGGATCGTCGCGCAGGAAGTGCGACAGCCGGTGGCCGCCCTTTCTCGCGTTGCACCCCCCACACGCCGTCACTAGGTTCCCTCCGGACCGATCGCCGCCGCGCATCTTCGGCTGCACGTGATCGACCGTGAGCGCCTCGGGCTCGAAGCGCTCCCCGCAGTACACGCACTGATAGTCGTCGCGCGCGAAGATCTGTTCACGTCGCAAATGCAGAACCCCCTGCTGCCGTCCATGCCGTCCCGTCGCTCCCTCTTCGACGCGGCCCAGCGCTACCTGCTGGAGCCGGGCGACGAGCAGCTCGACCGCGCCGGCGACGAGCCGCCGCGTCTCACCACCCAAGCCATCCAGAAGGTCAGCATGTCCCGCTCCCGCGAACGCATCCTCGCCAACATCGACGACATGTACCGCGAAGCCTTCGAGCGGGCCAAGGCCGCTGGCGACGACGCCCAGATGGCGACTCTCGACTTCGCCTACCGCCGCGAGCAGCTGTACTTCGAGATCCTCCTGGACGTCCGCGACGCCCTCGAGCGGCGCTGACACCCGGGCGGCTAGTCCTGGCCGCCCCGCGGCATCGTTCCGAACATCGACCCCGTCTTCCCCTCGCTCTCCGGCCGCGCATTCGGCCACACGAGCGACGCGATGATCGACGCTGCCAGCACCGCCACGACGATCCCGAGCGACACCAGGATCGGGATGTGGATCCAGTGCTCGATCAGCATCTTCGTCCCGATGAAGCTTAGGATCACTGCCAGCCCGTACTTGAGCAGGTGGAACTTCGTCACCACGCTGGCCAGCAGGAAGAAGAGCGAGCGAAGCCCCATCACCGCGAAGATGTTCGACGTGAACACGATGAACGGATCGCGCGTGATGCCGAAGATCGCCGGGATCGAGTCGACGGCGAAGATCAGGTCGGTCGTCTCCACCAGCAGCAGCACCAGAAAGAGCGGCGTCGCGTAACGCTTGCCGTTCTCCACGGCGAAGAAGTGCTTGCCCCGATA
>DASSIC010000526.1:0-3374 GCA_035692325.1 Gemmatimonadaceae bacterium
GGACATCGTCGTCGTGCGCCTCGATGCGGCGCACCACCCCCTCGGCGCGCTCGTCCTCACGCCGACGACGAAGCTGAGCCCGGCCGAGCGGACCTTCCTCGCCACCGTCGCCGACATCCTCGCCCCCGTGCTCCGGCAGGCCGCCTACGCGCAGCGGCTCGAGAGCGAGGTCATCGAACGCACGCGACAGATCGATCGCGAGCGACGTGTCACCGAGCGCATCATCGACTCGCTGCCGGTCGGCCTGTACGTCATCGATCGCGAGTACCGGATCTCGGTCTGGAATCGCAAACGCGAGACCGGCATGCAGGGTGTGTCGCGCGAGGAGGCGATCGGTCGCACGATCTTCGAGATCCTGCATCGCCAGCCCGCGACCGTGCTGCGCCGCGAGTTCGACGAGGTCTTCGCCACGGGGCGGCTGCAGATCTTCCAGATGGAGTCCACCGCCACCGGGGAACTGCGCACCTATCGCCTGTCCAAGATCCCGATGCGGCTCGACGACGGGCCGGTGACGCACGTGATCACCGTGGGCGAGGACGTCACGGAATGGCGGCAGGCGCAGGACCGCTTCTCCCAGGCGGAGAAGCTGGCCGCCATCGGCACCCTCGCCGCCGGCGTCATGCACGAGATCAACAACCCGCTCGCGACCATTGCCGCGTGCGCCGAGAGCCTGGAGCTCGCGCACGAGTCGGCGCCGCCCGACGTCGCCGAAGGGCTGCGCCTGATCCAGAGCGAAGTGCTGCGCTGCAAGGGGATCGTCGACTCGCTCCTCGACTTCAGCCGTCCGAAGTCGGCCGACAAGACGATGCTCGACGTGAACGCCGCGATCGAGCGCACGCTGTTCGTGCTCAAGCATCACACGAGATTCAAGAAGCTCCAGGTGCGCGTGGATCTCGACCGTTCGCTGGGGCAGGTGGTGCGCGCGAACGAGGAGCAGCTCGTGCAGGTGTTCATGGCGCTGCTGCTCAACGCGATGGACGCCATGCAGGAGCGCGGCACCGTCGCCCTGCGCACGAAGTGGGGCGACGACGCACGCACCGTCGTCGCGGAGATCGTCGATCAGGGCGAAGGCATCCGGCGCGCCGACCTGCCCAAGATCTTCGAGCCCTTCTTCACGACGAAGGCCCCGGGCCGCGGCACCGGGCTGGGGCTGTCCATCTGCTACGCCATCATCGCCGAGCACGGCGGCCGCATCGAAGTCGATAGCACGCCCGGGGAGGGAAGCGTCTTCCGCATCCTTCTCCCGCGCGCCGACGAACCTGGAGACGCGCAGTGACCGATTCGAAGATCAAGGTGCTCGTGGCCGAGGACGAGGTCCATCTCGGCCAGATCCTCTCCAACTTTCTCGGTGGCCGCGGCTACGCGGTGAACACCGTGACCGACGGCCGCGCCGCGCTCGATGCCCTGCGCGCCGAGGCGTACGACGTCGCCCTGCTCGACATCGTGATGCCCGAGCTGGACGGGCTCGAGGTGTTGAAGCAGGTGCGCGCCGACGCCGACCCGCCGGAGGTCATCATCATCACCGGCAACGGCACGATCGAGACGGCGATCAGCGCGATGAAGCTGGGCGCCTACGACTACATGGCCAAGCCGTACCGCATGGCGGAGATCGACGTGCTGGTGCGCCGGGCGTGGGAGAAGCGCCGGCTGGCGCGCGAGAACGTGCTGCTGCAATCCCAGCTCGACCGCGCCGGAGGCGCGAGCGAGATCACGACGCAGTACGCACCGCTGCTCGCCGTGCTCGGCGCGGTGGCGAAGGTGGCACCGAGCGATTCCCCGGTGCTCATCACCGGCGAGTCGGGGACGGGCAAGGAGCTCGTCGCGCACATGCTGCACCGGTTGTCGGGGCGGAGCGGACCGTTCGTGGATGTCGGGTGCGCTGCGCTCACCGAAGGGCTGCTCGAGAGCGAGCTGTTCGGCCACGAGCGCAATGCCTTTCCCGGCGCCGACGAGCGCAAGCTCGGTCTCATGGAGCTGGCCGCGGGCGGCACGCTCTTCCTCGACGAGGTGAGCGAACTCTCGCCGAAGCTCCAGGGGAAGCTCCTCCGCGCGCTCGACCAGCGCAGCTTCTACCGCGTCGGCGGCACGCAGAAGGTGGAGGTGGACGTTCGCGTGCTCGCGGCGACCAACCGCGATCTCGCCAGCCGGGTGAGCGACGGCCTCTTTCGCGACGACCTGTTCTATCGCATCAACACCATCGCCATCGAGCTGCCGCCGCTCCGCGATCGCGTCGTGGACATCCCCCTGATCGCACGGCAATTCCTCAAGCAGTACGGCAAGGCGGCCCCCCCCACGCTCGCACCCGACGCCCTCGAGCTGCTCGTGAAATATCCGTGGCCGGGCAATGTGCGCGAGCTCAAGAACGTGATGGAGCGCGCCGTGCTGCTCGCGCAGGGTCCGCAGATTCGCGCCTCCGATCTGCCGCTGCAGCTTCCCGGGCACCCGCCGACGCCCATCTCCTCGCCGGCCATCTCGCTCGCCGAGCTGGAGCGCCGCCACATCGAGACGGTGCTGCACAACACGAACTGGCATCAGGGCAGGGCCGCGTCCGCGCTCGGGATCAGCTCCAAGACGCTCTACCGCAAGATCCGCGAATACAACTTCCGGCGCCCCGGCGGCGGCGAGGAGTAGCGCGCATGCGCATCCTCGTGATCGAGGACGACCCGACCGTGGGCCAGTACGTGAAGCGCGGCCTGGAGGAGCATCGCTGCGCCGTGGACCTCACCACCGACGGCGAGGAGGGCGAGCGCCGCGCGAGCTCGGAGGCATACGACCTGATCGTGCTGGACATGCGGCTGCCGGGAAAGAGCGGGATCGAGGTGCTGCATTCGCTGCGCGCCAAGGGCTTCGAGCGGCCGGTGCTCGTGCTCACCGCGCAGGATGCGGTGGACGCCAAGGTCGCCACGCTGCGCGCCGGTGCCGACGACTACGTGACCAAGCCGTTCGCCTTCGAGGAGCTGCTCGCCCGGGTGGAAGCGCTCGCGCGGCGGCCGCGTGCGCTCGCGTCGCCGGTGCTGCAGGTCGGCGACCTGGCGATCGACCAGGCCACTCGCGAAGTGCGCCGCGCAGGCGAGCTGATCGAGCTCACGCCGAAGGAATACACGGTGCTCGAGTATCTCGCCCGGCACGCGGGGCGCGTCATGAGCCGCACGCTCATCACGGAATACGCGTGGGGCTACCACTTCGATCCCGGCACCAACATCGTGGACGTCGTGATCAACCATCTGCGCAAGAAGGTGGACGCGAAGCACGCGCGGAAGCTCATCTCGACCGTGCGCGGCGTCGGCTACGTCCTGAAGGAGTAGCATGGCCACGCTGCGCGCTCGGCTCACCGTCGCCTACGCCTTCGCGCTCGCCGGCAGCCTGATCATCTT
>DASSIC010000527.1:0-3042 GCA_035692325.1 Gemmatimonadaceae bacterium
GCCAGCACGGCCAGCAGCACGATGAGCACGACGACGCTGATGCCGAACCAGGCACGGGCATCTCGGCGCAGCGCTCGCTTCACGCGCTCGTTCATGACGGATCTCCGAGTTCGGGCGGCGTTCCGGGGCGCTGATGCTTCCAGCGACGATGATGCCAGAAATATTGCTCGGGGGCGCGGCGAATCCAGCGCTCGAGCGTCGCCGTGTAGTCCATCACGATCCGGTCCACGTCGGCCTCCCGATCGCCTGTGGGATGCACCGGCACGCGCTCGTAGTACATGACGTACTTGCCGTCCGGCTGCCGCAGCGCGGTGGCGAACACGACGGGCGCGCCGAGCCGCAACGCGAACACCGCTGGACCTCGCGGCGTCTTGGCATACCGACCGAAGAACGGCACCCAGGTCGACGCGAGCCCCACCGCGCCCTGATCCACCAGCATTGCAACCGCCTTGCCCTCGCGCATCGCCCTGGGCACGCGACGCACGGCATCCGCGTCGTGGATGACCGTCATTCCCAGATCGTGGCGCGTACGCGTGATGTAGCGGTCGAACAGCGGATTCTCCATGCCGCGCGCCACTGCCTCGATCGGCACGCCGCTGGCCGCGACGAACGCCCCCGCCAGCTCCCAGTTGCCGAGATGGCCGCTCACGAGCAGCACCCCCTTCCCCTCCGCGCGCGCCGCCGCGAGTGCGTCCGCGCCCTCGACGCGCTCGAACATCGCGCGCACCTGATCCGGGGAGAGGGCGGAGATGAGTGCCGCCTCGATGGAGGTGCGGCCGAGGTGCTCGTACGAGGCGCGCGCGATGCGCAGCACCTCGAGCTCCGCCAGCCCGGGAAACGCGGCGCGCACCTGCCGCTCGACGACCGCGCGCCGAATCCCGAGCGGTCGATAGCCAAGACCGCCGATCCATTCGCCGATGCGCCCCGCACGGCGAATGCTCAACCGGTCGAGTGCCGCGACCGCGCCGCGAATCGCGTAGTACTGGGCGTAGTGCGGAAGCCGTGTCTCGCTCACCGCGCAGCGCCGACGGCGGGACGGCCCGACGCGTTCGCGGCCGCGATGAATCCCTCGATCATCGCCGTCTCGGTGAAGTCGCGGGCGACGCGTGTACGTCCCGCCTTGCCCATCGCCACGCGCTGGTTGTTGTCGGCCAGGAAGTTCGCGACGGTGGCCGCCGTATCGTTCGGATGTGCCGGCGGCAACAACACACCCGCGATCCCGTCCGGGACGTAGAGCGAGAGCAGTGGCGAGCGTTCCGCGATCACCGGGACGCCCGCGGCCATGAAATCGAGGCAGCCGAACACGCCGTCGTCCCCTTCGGCGGCGACCCACCCCACCTCGGCGGCGCCCACGACCGCCGCCATGTCGTCACGCTCTCCCAGGAAGCGCACGAGGGGCGTCACGCCCAGCGCCGATGCATGCATATGGGTGTCGTCGTCGTCGCAGCCGGAACCGACGAGGGCCAGGCGCAGATCGGGATGGCGCGGCGCGAGGAGGGCGACCGTGCGCAGCGCCGTGGTGATGCGGCTCTTCGCCTTGCGATCCGCGACGCACACCATGAGCTGCGTGCCCGGCTCCACGCCGAGCGTGCCGCGCGACGTCATGCGCATGTCGTCGGCCTTCTGGACGTCCACGCCCAGCGGCGCGAGGAATCCGCGATCGCCGACGTTGGCGCGGGTGCGGTCCATCTCCGTGCTGAACAGCAGTCGCGAGGCCACCATCTTCGACGCCAGCCGCGCGCCTCGGCCGGTGGCGGGCGACCCGCCGGCCGAAATGCGCCGGATGACGGTGCCCCGTTCGCCGAGGCGCATGGCCGAGCTGGCGACGAGATGCTCGCGCTCCGTGTGGAGGAAGACGACCTCGCTTCCGCGCTCCTTGAGCACCGGACGCAGCCGCCAGGCGTCGCGGCTGGTGGAGTCGCTGAGCGGCAGCGAGACGACGTCGAGCCCCTGGCTGGCGAACGCCTGCTCGGCGGCCGTGTCGGAGCGGCACACCACGGTGACCGCGTCGCCATGGGCCGCGAAGCCCTGTGCCGCGATGGCGAAGGCGCGCGAGCACCCGGACCACTCCTTTGCGGTGTGATAGAAGAGGACTTTCATCGGTCAGCGCGCTCCCGCCGGCTCGGCCGCGTCGGACGGCACACCTTCGTCGCGCCGCAGCTGCGCGGCGTGCAGACGATGATAGGTGCCGCGCTGCGCGAGCAGCTCGGCATGGGTGCCGCGCTCGACGATCTCGCCGCGGTCGAGGACGAGGATCTGATCTGCGTGCACGACGGTAGAGAGTCGGTGAGCGATGACGAAGACGGTGCGGCCGGCGAGGAGGCGGTCGATCGCCTCTTGCACGAGTCGTTCCGACTCCGTGTCGAGGGCGGACGTGGCTTCGTCGAGGATGAGGATGGGCGGATCGGTGAGCAGGGCGCGTGCGATCGCGAGGCGCTGCCGCTGGCCGCCGGAGAGCCGCGTGCCGCGTTCGCCCAGCACCGTATCGTAGCCCTGCGGCAGGTCGCCGATGAAGACGTGGGCGTTGGCGGCGCGCGCGGCGGCCTCCACCTGCGCGTCGGAGAACCGGTCGGACGCGCCGTAGGCGATGTTGTTGCGCACCGTGTCGTTGAAGAGCACGGTGTCCTGACTCACGATGCCGGTGAGCCCACGCAGCGAGGCGAGGGCGATCTCACGCGTGTCCACGCCATCGAGGCGAATCGCACCGCTCGTGGGCTCGTAGAAGCGCGGGATGAGATCGACGAGGGTACTCTTCCCGGCTCCGCTGGCGCCGACGAGCGCGATCACCTCCCCGCGCCGCGCGACAAAGCTCACATCGCGCAGCACCGGCTCGTCGTCGTACGCGAAGGAGACGTGCTCGAACTCGATCGCCTCGCGCAGCCCGTTCACGGCGATCGTGCCCTGGTCGAGCTGCTGCTCCGTGGACAGGTCGAGCACCTCGAACAGCCGTTCCGCCGACGCGAACGACTGCTGCGCCGTCGTCGGTGCCTGCGAGAGCTGCTTGAGCGGGGGGAGCAGACGCATGACCATGATCATGAACGT
>DASSIC010000528.1:0-3921 GCA_035692325.1 Gemmatimonadaceae bacterium
AGCTGCTCCAGCACGGCGACGTCGGCCGACGGCGTGACCGATCCCATCCGGCGCGTCGCGTCGGCCTCCGGCGGGTGCGGCCCGGGATAGCCGAGCCGGCGGAAGCGGATGAGCTGCGACCCGATGAGCATGACGTCGCCGTCGCAGAGCCGGGTGGGCTCGTCGATGAACGTCCACGTCCCGTTGCGGGAGCCCAGGTCGCGCACCCAGAGCTCGCCGTCGCGCACCTCGAGGCGTGCGTGCAGCGGGGAGAGATAGACGTCGTCGAAGCGGATGTCGGCGTCGCCGCGCCCCACCACTGCATCGCCGCGATCCAGACTGAACCGCGCGGCCACCCCGCCCGATTCGTCGAGCAGCGAGAGGCGCGGCCCCGTCGTGCGCGTGCGCGAGCGCGCGAGCCCGTCGACGTCGTCCTCCACGCTCACCCGCTCGCCGACGCGCGTGCCACAGCGCGCGCAGAACACGTCGACGCCGAGGTCGAACGGCGCGCTGCAGTTGCCGCAGGTGGAGGTGGACGCCGTGGTGATCACGCGCGTGCCGCAGTGCCCGCAGAAGGGCATCCCCTCTTCCACCGTGCGCGCGCAGCGCGGGCAGCTCACCGGCGTCGACACGGACATCGGCTTTCCGCAGTCCATGCAGAAGCGCGACGCCTCGTCGTTCTCACGGCCGCAGAAGGCGCAGGCGGTCACAGGCGGGAGGTAGGGGAGTGGAAAGCGCGAATATATGGAAGGCGAAAAGGGAGAGTCAACAAACGAAGCGGGAAGAGTCAAGCGGTAAAGAGTCGCAGGCAAGGCACGGGAAGAGTCGACTGCGTCAACGCCGTTGACTATTTCACTTTCTCCCCGTCGCCGCGCCCTTCTGTTTTCACCCGTTGACCCTTCCCGCTTTCTCGGGTGTGGCTCCCTGTCCAAGGCGCGCCACCAACTCAGGCCGACAGGCGTCCTCCTCGCGCCCGGTGAAGTCCGACAGTTAGCTTCCCCTCATGCCTCTGCCTCGATTCGCGACCGTCGCGCTCATGCTTCCGCTCGCCGCGGCCATGGGGTGCATGGGCTCCGCGACCTATCCCCCCGAGTCCGCGCCGACCCCTGCCACCGGCACGACGACCGGCGCGAGTCCGGCGCGACCGCTGCCGCCGATCCCCGAGGTCGACGGGCCGCTCGCCATCCGCGTCGTGTATCCGACGGCCAACTCCGTCGTGACGTCGAAGGACTCGAACTTCATCTTCGGCTCCATCGGCAGCGGCAAGGGGACGCTCACCGTGAACGGCGTGTCCTCGCGCGTGTGGCCGAACGGCGCGTTCATGCTGTTCCTCCCCAACCCGCCGGCCGACGCGCCCAAGTACGAGCTCGTGGCCGTGCGCGGGAGCGACACCGCGCGTGCGACGCACGTGATCCGCTATCCCGCCGTGGCCGTGGCGCAGGTGGACAGTGCCGTCGCCGCACCGACCAAGCCGGAGGCGCAGCCCACCTCGCGCGCCGACACGATCGCCGCGCTCAACGCGCGCGTCGATTCGCTGCGCCTGCGCCTCACGCGCGATGA
Organism: Gemmatimonadaceae bacterium; assembly: GCA_035692325.1. Taxonomy (GTDB): domain Bacteria; phylum Gemmatimonadota; class Gemmatimonadetes; order Gemmatimonadales; family Gemmatimonadaceae; genus AG11. Next base: position 1,540 of record DASSIC010000528.1, read on the forward strand.
ACCAGTGGGCTGGGTGCAGCTCGGCATGCCCAACGTCGCCACCGATACCGACCGCACGATCATCGGCCGCCCAATTCGCGGCGGCACGTACAAGTGGTTCTTCACCCCGGGCACCGTCGTCCCGCTGCTCGAGCGCAGCAACGGCTCGGCGCGCATCCGGCTCGACCGTGATCTCGACGTCTGGGTCGACTCCGCCGACGCGATCGACCTCCCGTCCGACACGCCCGCGCCGCGCCGAGTCGTCTCCAACATGCGCGTGCGTGGTGCACCGCTCGGCGTCGACGTCATCATGCCGATCGGTCCGCGCGCCCCCTACTTCGTGGAGGAGCGCGACCGCGCGCTCGTGCTCACGCTCTACGGCACGCGCGCCAACACCGACATCGTGAACTTCGCGCCGCAGGATTCCATGGTGCGCACGGTGGAGTGGGTGCAGGAATCGCCGGAGCGCGCGCGCATCACGGTGAATCTCCGCGCGCAGCCGTATGGCTATCTCGTGTTCTGGGAGAACGGCAACCTCGTGCTGCGCCTGCGCGGCCGGCCGGCGATCGACTCGCGCCACCCCCTCGCCGGGCTCACGATCGCCGTCGATCCGGGGCATCCCCCCGGAGGCGCGACCGGCCCCACGGGATTGTACGAAGGGAACGCGACGCTGATGATCGCCACGCAGCTCGAGCGCATCCTCAAGGAGCGCGGCGCGACGGTGCTGATGACGCGCACCACCGATTCCGCGCTTGCACTCGGCGACCGACCGATCATGGCGCGCAAGGCGAACGTGAATGCGTTCGTGTCCATCCACCTGAACGCGTATCCGGATGGCGTGAACCCCTTCGTCGCACCGGGCACGGGGACGTACTTCTTCCGCGTCCACAGCGAGCCGCTCGCGCGCGAGGTGCAGAAGGGGATGGTGCCGCAGCTCGGGCTCATCGACCTGGGGGTGAACTACGACAACCTGGCCGTGGTGCGCGGTACGTGGTATCCGGCGATCCTGTGCGAGGGGGCATTCGTCATCCTCCCCGACCAGGAAGCGGCGCTCCGCACGCCGGAGTATCAGGAGCGGTACGCGCGAGGCGTGGCCGATGGGGTGGAGAGCTACTTTCGGATGCTTCCGGCGCGCTAGCGGCTCACTGAAGTACCCGGTACCTGGTACGAAGTACTCGGACCGACGGGCTGGCCCCAACAAATCGTGGACGCTACTGGCCCTGCAGCGAACTACCACTGAAGTACCCGGTACCTGGTACGAAGTACTCGAACCGACAGGCTGGCCCCAACAATTCGTGGATGCTGTATCGGACGCAGCGATCCGTGAGGAGGAAGCCCCGCATTGGATTGGCCCAAGTCTCGGTCTCCGTACCTCGTACCGCGTACGAAGTACTTCAGTGTGAGGTTAAGTGGCCCCGCATTGGAGGGGCCTGAATGCCGGTCCAGGTACCTCGTACCAGGTACGAAGTACGTGAGTGCGCTCCTCGCCCTCGCGATTCTAGTCTCGGTCGCCGCGAGCGCCGCCGCCCAGCCCGCCCCCTACCACCACTACAGCACTCTCGAGACCCCGCACTTTCACGTGCACGTCGCCGAGGGCCTCGAGCGTGAGGGCCGCGTCGCTGGGGCCGCGGCCGAGCGTGCGTACGAGCTGCTCAGCCGCGAGCTCACGCCCCCGCGCGGCCCGATCGATCTGACCGTGTCGGACGACGCCGACTACGCGAACGGCAACGCGACGCCGGTGCCGAGCAACCGCATCAACATTTTCACGACACCGCCTGTTGAAGCCCAGGGGTTACGCTTCAACGACGACTGGATCGAGATCGTCGTGACCCACGAGCTCACGCACATCTTCCACCTCGATCGGGCGCGCGGCATCTGGGGTGGATTGCAGCACGTCTTCGGACGTGCGCCCTTCTTCTTTCCCAATGCGTACGGGCCGGCGTGGCTCACCGAGGGGCTGGCCGTCTATTACGAATCGCGACTGACGAAGGGTGGTCGGCTCAACGAGGCGAGCAACCGCCTCGTCGCCCGCGCCGCCGCGCGCGAGAACCGGCTCCCTCGGCTCGACCAGCTCTCGCTTGGCGCACCGGGCTTTCCCGGCGGCGAGGGGGCGTACGGCTACGGCGCGCTCTTCCTCGAGTATCTCTCGCGCACGCGCGGCGATTCGACGATCGGACGCTTCGTCGAGCGGCAGAGTGCGCAGCTCATCCCCTTTCGCCTGAATCATGCGTCGAAGCAGGCATTCGACGTCTCGTTCACCGACGCCTTCGGCGCATGGCGCGATTCGGTCGAGCGCACGACGGACAGTGCGACGGCGCCTGTTCCCGGCTGGCGCGAGCTCACGCGTCGCAGCCTGTATGCGCCGAGCCCGCGCTGGCTGAACGACAGCACGATCGTGTACTC
>DASSIC010000529.1:0-6450 GCA_035692325.1 Gemmatimonadaceae bacterium
CTTCGCCGTGGCGCTCACGCGAGCGCCCGCGCCGGCGCGAGCGTTCATGCTCGCCCTGTGCGAGAGCCTGAGCGCGGTGATGTTCAGGTTCGTCGACATCGTGATGAGCTTCGCGCCCATCGGCATCGGCGCGGCGATCGCGGTCACCGTCGGCCGCAGCGGGCTCGGGGTGCTGCGCAACCTCGGTGCACTGGTGCTCACGCTGTACGGCGCCCTGTTCCTCTTCGCCGCGTTCATCCTCCTTCCCATCGCCATCGCCTTCCGCGTCCCGCTCCGACGTTTCTGGCATGCGGTGAAGGAACCCTGGTTGATCGCCTTCACCACGGCGTCATCGGAGGCGGCGCTCCCGCTGGCGTTGGAGCGCATGGAGCAGCTTGGCGTGCCGCGGCGCATCGTGTCGTTCGTGCTGCCCACGGGCTACTCGTTCAACATGGACGGCACAGCGCTCTATCTCACGCTGGCATCCGTGTTCGTGGCCCAGGCGGCCGGCATCGACATGCCGCTGTCGCAGCAGATCCTCATGATGCTCACCCTGATGCTCACCAGCAAAGGCGTCGCCGCCGTGCCACGCACCTCGCTCGTGATCCTCGCCGGCACGCTCACCCAGTTCGGCCTTCCCCTCCAGGGCATCGCCGTCATCCTCGGCGTCGACGCGCTGATGGACATGGCGCGCACGTCGCTCAACCTCCTCGGCAACTGCCTCGCGTCGGTGGTGATGGCACGCTGGGACGGCTCCTTCGCGCCGGCGCTAGATGAGCTCGTGGTACAGCGTGACGTTGTCCATCCGTTGGCCGCTGGGGCCAACGCTGTACCCGGGGATGACGCCGGCCACCCGATACCCGAGCGCCTTGTAGAAGCTCTCGGGTGAATCGCCGCGCCGCGTGTTCAGCAGCAGCAGCGATCGGCCGCGCTGTCGCGCCGCCTGATGCAGCCCCGCCAGCAGCGCGCCGCCGACGCCGCGCCCCTGCAGCGTGGACGACACGATGAGCTTCTGCACTTCCGCGCGGTGACGCGCGTTCGGCCAGCGTGGAAGCGCGAGCTGGCCGGATCCCACCAGACACCCATCCACGTATGCGCCGAGCAGCAGGCGCGTGCCGGCGCGGAGGTCGGAGCGGAGCGAGAGCCAGTACGCTGCCGCGTCACTGCGCGACAGGGGCGGAAGGAAGCCGAGCGACGCTCCGCTGTGCACGGACTCGGAGAGGAGACTGGAAAGCGCCGCGAGCTGATGCTCGAGCTCTTCCATCGTGACTGGACGGATGCTGATCGCGAGAGACATGGATGGACTCGTGGGCTGCGGGTCGTGTACGACCTGGTCACCCTTGATACGTCCCCTCTGGAATCAAGCGGACATGGTCGCGGAATGTCCGGTCCGGTTCCGGTCCGCCGTGTGTAAGGCAGGCCGGCACCTCGATCACGCCGGCCCTTTCTCGTCCTTCAGGGAGTACTCATGCGCCGTACACTGCTCATGCTGGTTTCCGCGCTCGCTCTCGGGTGCGGTGATGGATATGGCAGCTCCACCACAGGTCCCTACACCGGGAGCTTCGCCGTCACCCTTGCCGCCGGCGACGTGATGACGTCGGCGGGTGACGACCTCGTCGTGCGCGCCGAGTCGCGCGACGCACGAGGACAGGTCACGCACCCATCGGTCCTCTGGGCCGCTTCGGCGCCTGGGGTCGTCACGGTGACTGGCTCGGGAGACGTTGCGACGATCACCGCCGTGGCCGACGGAACGGTGTGGATCACTGCGACGACGGGTTCGCAGCGCGACAGTGTCAGCGTCACGGTGCATCGCCGGCTCGCGTCGGTCGTGCTCTCCGGCCCCGTCGCACCCGGCGTGCTCGACTCCACCATCGTCTCGCTCACCCTCGGCACCACGATGCGTCTCGCCGCCTCGGGGCTCGATGCCCGCGGCCACGTGATCCCTGGGTTGGAGGGCGTCGTCTTCACCACCAGCAACCCGGCCATCGCCGAAGTGACCCCGAACGGCATCGTCACGCCGCTGTTCGATCTCCAGGCCACCAACGCGGCCGTCATCTCTGCCGCACTCACGCTGGACGGCGTGACCGTGACCGACAGCGCGAAGGTGCGCTCCATTCCCCCCGCGACATTCGATCACGTCGCGCTTCTGCTGGCGGAGAACGAGCGGCCGACGGCGGTCGCGGGGAACGGAATCGGCGTCGCCTTCTTCACGCTCGATGGGGCGAGGATCACCTACACGATCAACTGGTCCAAGCTCACCGGCGCAGCCACCGAAGTGCATCTGCACGGGCCGGCCGGCGCCGACGCCGAAGGCGAGCTGCTGGTGGACTTCGGCGCCGCCCAGCGCAACCTGAACTACGGCACCGATACGGGCGCATTCACCGCGGACGATCTGCGCAAGCCCGACGGCTCGCCGGGCATCTCCCTCGATTCGGCTCTCGTCCTGATGAGCACCGGCAAGGCATACGTCGACGTGCACACCGCGGCGCATCCGATCGGGGAGATCCGTGGTCAGGTGAACCTCCTGCGGCCATGAGCGAGCAGAACCTCGATGGCTTCGGCGGGTTCATCATTCTCCAGTGAGCACCGGACTCGGCGATGCTCACGAGCCGGCGCGATCGGGCGCGCCGGCTCGTGAAGCACCGAGGCGCACGAGTGCGGAGTGCGACTCGCGCACGTAGCGCTGCAGCTCGCCGTCCGCCGTGCGCCAGGCATCGGCGACGAAGGCGTAGCTCTCCCGGGCGAGCTCCTGATTGCCGAGCCGCTCGAAGACGCGCGCTCGCTCCATCGTCCACATCACATCGTCCACGCCGTCGCTGCAGGCGCTCGTCCCCGGCCAGCGGCGCTCGAGACGCTTTCCCGCGTCCCAGTAACGTCGCTCGGCCACGAGCAGCTGGACCATTCCAAGCTCGTTGCCATCACGGCAATCTCCGTCCCTCGTCCAGCCGTACAGCTTGGTGAGTCGCGCTCGTGGCGCCCGCGGAATGGCGTGCGCGAAGGCGGTGCGTTCACTGTCGGCCGGCACCATCCCGAATCGCGCCATGTTGTGCAGGATGGTTGGCTCGAGCCAGTTCACGCCCACCGCGGCAATGCTCGCCGCCTCGCGCAGATGCCCCCGGAACTGCAGCCCCTCCGCTGCCTGCATCAGCGCACAGCTCCGGTCACCCGCCCTTGCCGTGGGCGGCCGATACATCAGCGCCCGCGCGATGCGCACAGTCATCTCGGCAGAATCCGGAACGTGGCGGAGCAGGGCGGTGGCGTCGCACAGCACATCGGCAGGTAGGGTGTCCACCAGGCGCAGCACGTCGATCGATCGCGCACGCGTGGGATCCAGCAGCGCGTCGGCGAGCCTGATGATCTGGGAGTGCGCACCGGACGGCTCACGCGCGAGGTATGCCTGGATGTAGCGCCGAGCGCTCGGCGCGCCGTCGAGATACGCCACCAGCCAGATCGGTCTCACGTATGCCGGGGCGAACGCCGAGTCGAGCGCGATCGCGCGATCATACAATGAAAGAATCGCCCGATCGTCCACCTCGCCCCTCGCCGCCGCGTCCTCGTTGCGCGATGCCGCCTCCGCCTTGAGGAACGCCAGCTCGGGATCGGCCGGGAATCGTTGCAGCCCCGCATCCAGCGTGGAGCCAAGCCGCCGGACCAACGCGGCCTCCTGCGCGTAGTCGCCGGTGCTCAAGCCACGACGCCAGGCGAAGTACGCCGCTGCCGACAGCGAGTCGACGGTGGCGAGCAGCCGCTCGCGGGGTGCGAGCCCGCGCGCGAACGCGCTCGTGCGGCGCATCAGCGCGTAGGTGCCCGAGTCGGGCACTTCCTTCGGGTCGCGCCACTGCCTTACCGCCGCGACGCGATGGTAGGCGAGGGCGAAGGTGCTGTCGAGCGCGAGGGCGCGCTCGAAGTGCACCTGCGCCGAATCCCACACGGCGGCGCGATAGAACTGCTCCCCCTGGAGATAGGACTTGAGCGCGGGGAGCGATGCCGTTGGCGACGACGTCGCGCGCGCGAGGTCTGTCCGTCGAAGCCGGCCGACCTCGCGCAGCACCGCGATCGTGAGCGAGTCGGAAAGCCGGTCGATGCGCGCCGGCACGTCGCGTCGCTCGATCTCCGCCAGCGTTTGTCCGGAGCGCGTGTCGAGCAGCACCACGCTCGCGCGCACCGAGTCGCCGGCCGACAGCAGTCCGCCGAAGAGCACGAGGCCGGCACCGGTCCGCTTGCCCAACGCCTGTGCCGACTGGACGTCGGCCCGCCCCTTCCAGCGTCCCACGATGACGCTCGCCGGAACGGTGCGCAGCGGCCCCGCGCCGTCGAGGTTCCGCGACATCACGTCGACCATCCCCTCCTTCCATAACGACAGGGAGGGCGTTGCGACGTCGAATGGCGCCACGGCGAGCAGGTCCGGATCGAACCGGGACGACGTGTGCGAGAAGCCGAAGGCCAGCAGTGCGCCCGCGACGGCGATGATTGCCGCGTCCCACACCGCCCCCGCGGGGACGAACCGGCGGGCGCGCACCTCAGGGTCGTGCGCCACGATGTCGAGCGCCTGCGCCAGCTCACCGGCGGACGCATAGCGATCGTTGCGATCGCGGGCCATGGCGCGCGTGATCACTCGCGCCAGCTCTCCCGACACCCGCTCGCGCAGCAGTGCCATGTCCGGTGGCGGAGGCACATATGCCCCACTTCCCGCGAGCGCGGTGGTGTCGGTGGCGAACGGCCGCGTCCCCGTCACCATCTCGTACAACACGCAGCCGAGCGAGAAGATGTCGCTCCGGCCGTCGACGTCAGGCACGCCAGCGGCCTGCTCGGGGCTCATGTACGAGGGTGTGCCCATGATGAACGTCGCGGGGCGGCCGTCGGCCTCCTCATCGGCGCACGCCATCGCCCGCGCAATCCCGAAGTCCGCGATCACGGCGTGTCCCTCGAGGAGCAGGATGTTGCCCGGCTTGATGTCGAGGTGCACCACGCCCTGCCGGTGCGCGTAGTCCAACGCCAGCGCGACCTCGCGGCCCAGCCGAACCGCCTCGAGCACGCTCATGCGCGGCTCGCGTTGCAGCAGGTCGCGCAGCGACTCGCCGCTGGCGAATGGGGAGACGAAGTAGAGCAGCGAGTGCTCGCGGCTCTGCGACATCACTTCCCCGGAGTCGTGCAGGGGGAGGATGTGGGGATGCGACAGGCGCGCCGCGATCTCGATCTCGCGCACGAAGCGCTCACGCCCGATCAGCCGCGCCAGCTCCGTGTGCAGCACCTTCACCGCCACCTGTCGCCCGTGCTTCGGGTCTTCCGCGAGATGCACCGTCGCCATCCCGCCGCGCCCGATCTCGCGCACGATGTGATAGCGGCCCAGCTCCGTCGGCAGCGCGAGGGGCGGCTCCTCGAGCAGGGGCGCGAAGGCGACGGCGGCGTTGGTGCACAGCTCGGAGTCGCACGCCTCGCACGCCGCGAGCAATGCCAGGATCTCGGTGCGCAGGGCGTCGTCGGCGCGGCACGCCTGGTCCAGGAACGCCGCCCGCTCGGCTGGCTCGAGCTCCAGTGCCGCGTCGAGCAGCGGCTCGAGCACGCTCCATCGCTCGCGAGAGAGCGGGCTCATGACGTCTGGCTGTTGGTCGACTCCGTGCCGCGAGCGAAGTCGGCGCCAAGCGCGCGATAGAGCAGGGCCCGCGCCTTCACCCAGTCGCGGCGCACCGTGCGCTCGGTCACGCCGAGCACCTCGGCCGTCTGGATCTCGGTCATGCCGCCGAAGAAGCGGCATTCGACGACACGCGCGAGCCGCTGGTCGAGCGTCGCGAGATGCTCGAGCGCTTCGTGCAGCTCGAGCAGCGATTCGGCCTGCGCATCGGTAGCCACCAGGTTGTCGTCCAGCGTGACGACGCGATGCGCCCCACCCCGCTTGTCCGCGATACGGCGGCGCGCATGATCCACCAGGATGTGGCGCATCGCGATCGCGGCCACGCTGAGGAAGTGCGCCTCGTTCTGCCAGTCGGCGTTCGTCGAGCGCGAGAGCTTCAGATAGAGCTCGTGCACCAGCGCCGTCGTCGACAGCGTGTCGCTCGGCCGCACCGCCAGCTCGCGCCGGGCGCTGCGCCGCAGCTCGTGATACACGAGCGGGACGATCTGGTCGAACGCTTCACGCCGGCCGGCGCGGAGATCCGCGAGCAATCGAGTGATGCTCGTGGAATCGTCGTGCAGGTCCGAGGGACGTGCGATCGGGGGGATCATCTCTGCACTGCTGCCACGCGGACGCTCGGTAGGACTGGCCGGCGCGATCGACATGGCTGGAGGAAGACGCGGGCGCTCACGGCGCACCCCTGCATCACACCGCGGATAATAGGTCGAACGGGAGCCGACTACAACACGCGACGTGCACGTGCAGTGCACCATCTGTTTGTAAACGCAACTTTCAGCCGTGTGCTTCACGCCTGTCCATACGCAATCTCGGCACGAATCCGGACATGGAACGACGAAGCG
>DASSIC010000530.1:0-10034 GCA_035692325.1 Gemmatimonadaceae bacterium
GGCGCTCTATGCGATCGTCTTCCGCCGCCCTGGCGGCTGGATGATCCTGGCCGGCTGGCTCCTCCACTGGCCGGCCGATTTCTTCACCGCGCACAAGGGGCTCCTCAGTCCGACGGACCGGATCGGGCTCGATCTGTACAACCTGCCGCTCGCCGATTGCGTCCTCGAGGCGTCGGTCGTCCTAGTTTGTTGCGTGCTCTATGCGCGGACGTTCGCGCACAGCAGGACGCAGCGACGCTGGGTCGCGGCGATGGCCGTCGCGCTCATCGTGCTGCAGGCGCTGCTGGATATCGGAACGGCGCAGGGGGGACCAGTCTGGCGTCCCTCGCTGGCGCGCCGCGAATGGCGGCCTCATCTTGAGGCCTTCCCATCCGCGGCAGCCACGTCGTCGCTCCGCATGCCTCTTGCACTCCCCTCGCCCACCCCTACAGTGAGCGAGCGATGGCGAAGCATGGTGTGCGAGGCGTGATCACGCTGGTCTGCCTCACCTGCGGCAAGGAAAAGTTCTTCACTCAGGAAGTGCCGGCGTCGGTCGCGTGCGATCAGTGCGGCAGCACGGTCTTCCGGAGCTTCGATACCCCTACCGAGCCCGACGAAGCGGTCATCGACGCGCTCGAGGCCCAGGCCCGCAGCATGTCCTACGGCGATGCATCGCCCGACACCATGCCCGGAGATCTGCGCGACCTCGACGCCCGGTGACGTGACGGCGGGCGGGAGCCCGCCATTTTCGTCCCCGCACAAGAGGTCGATGTTCCGCTGCTGATGGAGATCGCGCGCGTCCTGCGCGTCGATCTCCTCATCAAGCTCGCCCTGGCCGTGCTCCTGGGCGGCATCATCGGGTTCGAGCGCGAGATCGCGGGCAAGCCCGCCGGCCTGCGCACCAACATCCTCATCTGCATCGGCGCCGCGCTGTTGATGGACGTCTCCACCCGCGTCGGCCTGATCGACGGCCACCGCATCGGCGATCCGGGGCGCATCGCCGCCCAGATCGTCTCAGGCGTCGGCTTCCTCGGCGCCGGCACGATCATGCAGTCGCAGGGGATGGTCACCGGCCTCACCTCCGCGGCGACCATCTGGGTCGTCGCCGCCATCGGGATGACCGTCGGCGGCGGCTACTACATCGAGGGGATCGGCGCGGGGCTGCTCGTCACCTTCGTGCTGGCCGGCCTGGGTGGACTCGAGCACTGGGTGCGCCGCGCACGTCGCGTCGTCAGCGCGACGGTCCGCACCCGCGCCGGCACCTCCGAGGAGGTGGTTGCCACCACGCTGCGCGCACACGGCATCCGCATCGAAGGGCGCCACGTCTTCGACCACGAGCAGGATCGCACCTTCGAGCTGAAGCTCTCGGGCCCGTCGAGACAGTTCGACATCGCCACCGCCGCCCTGCTCATGCGGGACGACGTGTACGGGGTCCATCTTGACTGACCGCCGGACGCTGCTGGTGGATCTGGCGGCGAAGTCGAAGAACTGGGCGCTTCCGCCGGACGGCCTGACCCGCCTGCGGCGGGACGCCCCGTCGGGGTGGGAGGTCGTGGCCGTTCAGGCGCCGACGAGCTCCGATGGCGATGGGCCGGGCGTAGGGAGCGACGAGGCGGTGCAGCTCATCGCTGGCGCCGAGGTGTACTTCGGCTTCGGCTTCACGAAGGATCTGCTGGCCGCGGCACGGCGACTTCGCTGGCTGCACAGCGCGGCGGCGGGGGTGGGCAACGTGCTCAACACGGGGATCGGCGCGACACCGATTCTCGTCACGAACTCCGCCGGCGTGCACGGCCCACCGATCGCCGAGTTCGTGGTGGCGGGGGTGCTCCACTTCCTGCGCGGGCTGGACGTGGCCATCGCGCAGCAGCGGCGCGGTGAGTGGAGCAAGGACTTCTTCGTCGCCGACGACTCGCCGCTGCGCGAGCTGGCGGACTGCCGCGTGCTCCTCATCGGCACCGGGGGGCTCGGCAGCCAGGCGGCGCGCCGGCTGTCGGCGCTCGGCGCGCGGTGCGTCGGCCTGCGCCGGCGCCCGGAGCTCGGGGCGCCCGAGGGCTTCGCCGAGATCGCCGGACTGGATCGGCTGGAGCAGGAGCTCCCGCGGGCCGACATCGTGGTATTGGCCGCCCCGCTCACGGCCGATACTACGGAGGTGATGACGCGGGCCCGGCTCGAGCTGCTGCCGCGGAACGCGATCGTCGTGAACGTGGCACGGGGCGCGCTCCTGGACGAGGTCGGGCTCGCCGAGCTGTTGGCGGCGGGGCGGTTGCGCGGGGCAGTGCTCGACGTCTTCCGTCGTGAGCCGCTGGACCCGGCCAGCCCGCTCTGGGCGCTGCCGAACGCGCTCGTCGTGCCACACGTTTCGCCGGTATCGCCGGGCCGCTTCTGGCCCAGGCAGCTCGATCTCTTTCTCGCCAATTGGCGCCGCTACGTCAGCGGCGAGCCGTTGCGCAACCTCGTCGACACGCAGGCAGGATACTGACCGAATGGAGCGAATCATCAAGGCGGCGGTGGACCGGGGCGCGTCCGACCTGCACATCAAGGCGGGGGACGTGTTCCGCGCGCGCATCAACGGCAAGCTCGTGCCGCTGACGAAGCAGAAGCTGACGCCCGAGCAGACGCGCACCATCGCGCTGCACCTCATGCCGAACGAGGACGACAAGGCGCGGATCGACACCCTCACGGACTACGACTGCTCGTGGGCCGCGAGCGGGATCGGGCGCTTTCGCGTCAACATCCTGAAGCAGCGCTCGAGCTTCATGGTCGTGATGCGCGTCATCCCGTTCGAGGTGCCGACGTTCGAGAAGCTCAAGCTGCCGGCGGCGCTGGCGCGCGTGGCGGAGGCGGAGCGCGGCATGGTGCTCGTCACCGGCGTGACCGGGTCGGGCAAGTCGAGCACGATGGCGGCGATGGTGAACTACATCAACGCGCACGAGAACCGCCACATCCTCACGCTCGAGAACCCGATCGAGTTCCTGCACACCGACATCCAGAGCGCGATTACGCAGCGCGAGATCGGTAGTGACACACAGGACTTCAAGATGGGATTGCGCGCCGCCCTCCGGCAGGATCCGGACGTCGTGATGATCGGCGAGATGCGCGACGCCGAGACGATCGACACGGCGATCAAGGCGGCGGAGACGGGTCACCTGCTCATCTCCACGCTGCATACCCCCGATGCGCAGAGCACGATCATGCGCATCATGGCGATGTTCCCGCCGGAGGAGCAGGAAGTCGTGCGCATCCGCCTGAGCGAGACGCTGCACGCCGTGGTGTCGCAGCGGCTGCTCCCGCGGGCGGACGGCCACGGCCGCGCGGTGGCGGCGGAGATCCTCATCGTCACGCCGGCGGTGCGCGACATGATCGCGGATGGCAAACGCATCCACGAGATCAGAGATTATATCGCGGACGGACGCGACCAGTACGGGATGCAGACGTTCGACCAGCATCTTGCCGATCTCGTGCAGGAAGGGATCGTCACCTTCGACGTGGCGATGGCGTCGGCGACCAATCCGTCGGACTTCGAGCTGAAGATGCGCATGTTCCGCCGTGTCTCGTCCACGGCCGGCCAGCCGGCTGCCGCCCCGGCAGCGGCGCCCGCCGCCCCCGCGGCACCGGCACCGGCAGCGCCGTCCGACGGTATGGATGGCGTCACCTCCGGCGCGTTCGATTTCCTGAACCAATGATCCGGCTCGACGGCGTCTTCGCTCCAGTCGTCACGCCGTTCGATCGGAACGGCGCAGTGGACGCCGACGCGTTCGCGGCGAACATCACCGCGCATCTCGCGGCGGGGCTGCACGGCATCGTGGTCGCCGGCTCGACGGGTGAGGCCGCGCTGCTGGACGAGGATGAGCGCGCAGCGCTGATCGCGCGCGCCCGCGAGGCGATACCGGCCGACCGGCTGCTGCTCGTGGGCACCGGCGCCGAGTCGACGCGCACAGTCATCGCGCGAAATGCGGTGGCGGCTGAGCTTGGGGCGGATGGAGTGCTCGTCGTCGCGCCGCACTACTATGGCGACGCGATGACCGCCGAGGCGCTCCGTGAACACTATGTGCGCATCGCCGACGAGAGCGCCGTGCCGGTGCTGCTCTACACGATCCCGAAGTACATGCACTTCGCGCTGCCGGCGGAGGTGGTGGCGGAGCTGGCGCGCCACGAGAACATCGTCGGCATGAAGGACAGCTCGGGCGACGCGGCGCTGCTGCGCGGCTATCTCGCGTCGCAGGGCGAGTCGTTCAAGGTGCTCACCGGGAGCGGCTCGCTGCTCGCCGATGCACTGACGATGGGCGCGCACGGGGCGATCCTGGCGGTGGCGTTGTTCGCGCCGTTGCTCTCGCTCGACGTGTGGCGCGCCGCGCGGAGTGGACGCCTCGACGACTGGACGGCGCCGCAGGCGCGCCTCACGCCACTGGCGGCGCGCATCGTGGGCGGCATGGGCGTTGCCGGCGTGAAGGCGGCGCTCGACGCGGTCGGCCTGCACGGCGGCGCGCCCCGCCCACCGCTGCGTCCACTCGGCCCGGCGGCGCTCGACACCGTCCGCACGCTCGTGCAGACGGCGGAGTTGGCCACGACGCGCTGATGTCCACCGCGCGGGGAGCGGTCGGCGCCGGCCACCTCGCCATCCTCGCGCGCGAACCGCGCCCGGCGGGCAGCGCCGCCGAGGCGCGCGCCCGCGACTACGCCGCGCATGTCCTGGAAGAGGCGGGCTTCACCGTGACGCGCGAGCCGTTCGGCTACTCGCGATTCCCCGGCCGCTTCGCCACCCCCATCGGCGGCGCGGTGCTGGCGGCGACGATTCTCCTGTCCGCCACGTTCGGACTGCAGGATGCGCCGGCCGCCGCGCTCTCGGCGCTCCTGCTGGGCACCCTGCTCGTCGGCGCCTTCGCCAGCGCGATGGTGGGCGATGCCGTGCTCACGCTCCCCTCGCAGCGCGCGACGGGCGAGAACCTGGTCGCGACGTGGGGGAGCGAGATGCCGCGCGTGTGGCTGGTCGCCCATCTCGACAGCAAGTCGCAGCCGGTGCCCTCGCTCGTGCGCGTGGCCGGCGTCTGCCTGCTCGCTTTCGCGCTCGTGCTGGCGCTCGTGGCCAGTGGTCTGCAACTCGCATCGCTGCCGCACCGTATGGCGTGGTGGGCCGCGATCGGGCTCGTGCTCGTCGGTGCGCCGCCGGTGATGGCCAGCGTGGTGGGCGCGCGCTCCGACGGCGCGGTGGACAATGCGTCGGGGGTCGCCGCCGTGCTCACGGCGGCGCTCGCCGTGCGGCCGGAGACGATGCTCGGCGTGCTGCTGCCGAGCGCCGAGGAGCTGGGACTCGCGGGGGTGCGCGCGTGGGCGCGCGGCGCGAAGCGCGGTACGGCCCTGAACTGTGACGGCGTCGACGACGCGGGAGAGCTGACGATCATGTACTCCGGTGCGGCGCCGACGCCGCTCATCCAGACGCTGGAGGTGGTCGCGCCTCGGCCGCCGCGCGTGCGGCGCATGCCCCTCGGCCTCCTCACCGACTCGTCGGCGCTGGCGGAACGGGGCTGGACGACCGTGACGGTGAGCCGAGGCTCGCTGGCGACCCTGCGGCGTGTGCACACCCGCGGCGACTCGCTCGCCGCGCTGCGCGGGGACGGCATCGACGAGGTGGCGACGCTGCTCGCCCGCGCGGTGGAGGCGCTCGCCTGATGGAGATCCTCATTCTCGTCGCCATCCTGGTGCTTGGCCTGGTGATGATCCCGTTCGGGCTCCCGGGCACCTGGATCATGGCCGCCGGGGCACTTGGCTATTCGCTGCTGGTGCCGAACTCCATCGGGGTGTTCACCACGGTCGTCGTGGCGATCATGGCGCTGGTGGGAGAGGTGATCGAGTTCTCGCTCACGGCGAAGTACACACGCAAGTACGGCGGCTCGCGCCGCGCGAGCTGGGGCGCGATCATCGGCGGCATGGTGGGCGCGTTCATGGGTGTGCCGGTGCCGGTGGTCGGCTCGGTGATCGGGGCATTCGCCGGCGCGTTCATCGGCGCATTCGTGGCGGAGCTGACGCAGGGAACGGTCGGCAACGCGACGAAGGTGGCGACGGGTGCGTTGATCGGTCGCGCGGTGGCGGCGGCGATGAAGGTGGGGATCGGGCTGGCGATGGCGGCGATCATCCTGTTCACGGCGCTGGTCTGAGCTGTCGGTAGAGTCCCACCGCAGACCGCGGGACAGGTAAATCGGTGAAGCGAGAGAGCGTGGACGACGGAACGGCGTATTTGAGTCAACCGCGTCGACGTCGTTGACTCGATCACGCTCCTGGTGTGCCACCCTTCACCGCTTCACCCGTCCCGCCTGGCTGTCGCCAGCCGAAGGCGAAGGATGACGATCAAAGTTGACTTGGACCTCCTCGCGCCTAGATTGAACCAACGCCCCGCACCCTGCGGGGCGTTTTTGCGTTCGGTGGTCGGCACCCTGGCGGGAGCGTCATGTTCGGACCGGATTCGCGCGTCGTCGTCGTCGTCGGGGCGCAGTGGGGAGACGAAGGGAAGGGCAAGCTCGTGGACGTGCTGGCCGAGCGGGCCGACTGGGTCGTGCGCTACCAGGGCGGCGCGAACGCCGGTCACACGGTGGATCTGGGCGACCGCCACTTCGTGCTCCACCAGATTCCGAGTGGCATCCTGCACACGGGGGTGCGCTGCGCGATCGGCAATGGCGTCGTGCTCGATCCCGACACGCTGTTCGACGAGATCGACGGCCTCGTGAAGGCGGGCGTCGACGTCGAGGGTCGGCTCTACGTGAGCGAGCGGGCGCATCTCGTGCTGCCGTACCACAAGCAGGTGGATGGCGCCAGCGCGTCGAGCAAGGCGATCGGGACGACCGGCCGCGGCATCGGGCCGGCCTACGAGGACAAGATCGCGCGGCGCGGCGTGCGCGTGCTGGATCTGCGTCATCCCGAGCGGCTGCGCGAAGTGGTGGAGAAAGGAGCCGAATACGCGCGCGCGCGGCTCGCGCGGAGCGGGTCGGACCACGTGGTGGATGTGGACGGCGTGCTCGCGCTGCTCGAGCGGCTCGCGAAGCGCCTGCTGCCGTTGGCGGAGGACGTCAGTCTGATGGTGCATCGCGCGATCAAGGCCGACGCCACGGTGCTGCTCGAGGGCGCGCAGGGCTCGCTGCTCGACATCGATCACGGGACGTACCCGTTCGTGACGTCGAGCAACACGACGGCGGGGGGCGCCGCGGTGGGCATCGGCATCGGACCGACGGCGATCGACAACGTGCTGGGCGTGGTGAAGGCGTACACGACGCGCGTCGGCAACGGACCCCTTCCCACGGAGCTCGAGGAGCCGCTGCAGGGACAGGTGCGCAAGCTCGGCAACGAGTTCGGCGCCACGACCGGCCGGCCGCGCCGCTGCGGGTGGTTCGACGCGCTCGTGGTGAAGTACGCGACGCGCGTGAACGGCCTGAGCGACCTCGCGGTGACGAAGCTCGACGTGCTCGACACGCTGCCGAAGCTCGGCATCTGCGTGGGCTACGAGATCGACGGCGAGCTGCACGACGAGTTCCCGAGCGACCTGCTGGCGCTGGAGAAGGTCGTGCCGAAGTACGAGTGGTTCGAGGGGTGGCAGAAGTCGACGGCGGACGCGCGCGCGCTGACGGAGCTGCCGACCGCGGCGCGGAAGTACCTCGACCGGATCGAGGAGCTGGTGGAGGCACCGATCACGTACGTGTCCGTCGGCACGCGCCGGGATCAGATCATCGGATTGTGAGCCCGCAGACGACAGGATGACGCCACCGCGTGATCTCGACCTGCTGATCGTCGGCGCCGGGCCGTGCGGCCTGGCCGCGGCGATTTCGGCCCAGCGGGCGGGGCTCACGGCGCGCGTGCTGGATGCGGGATCGGTCGTCAGCACGATCACCCAGTATCCCTACTACGTCAGCTTCTTTTCCACCGCGGAGAAGCTCTCGCTGGGCGGCGTACCGTTCGTCGTCGCGACGGAGAAGCCGACGCGGCGTGACGCGCTGGCGTACTACCGGGCGATCACCCGGCACTTCCAGCTCGACGTCCGGCAATACGAGCGCGTGACGTCGATCGAGCGGGGTGACGACGGATTTCTCGTGCACTCGGAGACGCTGGAGGGGGAGCGCGCGAGCACGCGCGCCGCGGCTGTCTGCGTGGCGACCGGCTACTTCGGCTCGCCGAATCGACTGAGCGTGCCGGGTGAGGAGCTGCCGCACGTCACGCACGTCTACCGCGAGGGGCATCCCGCCTTCGACCAGGACGTCGTCGTCGTGGGCGGGGGCAACTCGGCGGCCGAAGCGGCGCTCGATCTGTGGCGCGCCGGCGCGCGCGTCACGCTGGTGCACTTCGGTCCGACCTTCGACAAGAAGATCAAGCCGTGGGTGCTCCCCGACCTGCAGAATCGCATGAAGGAAGGAGCCATCGGGGCACGATGGAAGAGCCGGGTGACGGCGATCGAGCCGGGGCTGCTGACGATCCACGGCCCACAGGGCGACGAGCGGTTGGCTGCCCGCTTCGTGTACGTCATGACCGGCTTCGCTCCCAACACCGATCTCCTTCGCGACGCGGGGGTGCCGATCCACAAGGCGACGGGAATTCCCGCGCACGATCCCGAGACGCTGGAGACGACGGTGCCCGGGCTGTTCATCGCCGGGGTGGTCGTCGCGGGCTACGACGCCAACAAGGTCTTCATCGAGAACGGGCGCTTCCATGGCGACCGGATCGTGGCAAAGCTCCTCGGCCGACCGGTGCCGCCGCCTCCCCGCCTGAGCGCGGAGCTCGATACCTGAGTAGCTTCCCGGGTTCGGAGTGTGGCGCTCACCCCGAGCGGCACGCCCGGCACCGCACCCAGCGGCGCCGTCTTCATCCCGACCAGAACGACGTACCATGCCCGCCAGCACCCAACCCGACGTGATGGACAAGCTCGTGTCGCTCAGCAAGCGGCGCGGCTTCATCTTCCAGAGCTCCGAGATTTACGGAGGCACCGGCTCGGTGTGGGACTACGGTCCACTGGGCGTCGAGTTGAAGAAGAACCTCAAGGACGCCTGGTGGAAGTCCATGGTCCGCATGCGCGACGACGTCGAGGGGCTGGACGCCGCCATCCTCATGCATCCGCGCGTGTGGGAAGCGAGCGGCCACGTCGCCGGCTTCACCGATCCGCTGGTGGACTGCAAGACGTGCAAGGGCCGCTTCCGCGCCGACAAGCTCGATGATGCGCGCTGCCTGCAGAAGCCGAGCAAACGCCCGGGCGAGGCGGAGCAGTGCCAGCTCACCGAGCCGCGCCTGTTCAACCTCATGTTCAAGACGTTCATGGGCCCCGTGGAGGAGAGCGCGGCCACGGTGTACCTCCGTCCGGAGACGGCGCAGGGCATCTTCGTGAACTTCCTGAACGTGCAGCAGAGCACGCGGCAGAAGGTGCCGTTCGGCATCGCGCAGATCGGCAAGGCGTTCCGGAACGAGATCACCCCCGGCAACTTCATCTTCCGCACGCGCGAATTCGAGCAGATGGAGATGCAGTTCTTCGTCGAGCCGGGCACCGACATGCAATGGTTCGAATTCTGGAAAGCCGAGCGTCTCGAGTGGCACAAGTCGCTCGGCCTCGCGCCGGAACGGCTCAACTACCATCAGCACGAGGGGTCGGAGCTGGCGCACTACGCCCGTGCCGCGTTCGACATCGAGTTCGACTTCGGCGGCACGCTCGGCTTTCAGGAGATCGAGGGAATCCACAACCGCGGCGACTTCGATCTCTCGCGGCACCAGGAGTATTCGAACAAGAAGCTCGAATACTTCGACCAGCCGAACAACAAGCGCTACCTGCCGTACGTGATCGAGACGTCGGTCGGCGCCGACCGCACCACGCTCGCCGCGCTGGTCAACGCGTATCGCGAGGAGACGGTGGAGGGTGAAGCCGAGGGACGTACCGTGCTGCGGCTGCATCCGTCGCTCGCGCCGATCAAGGCGGCGGTGTTCGCGCTGACGAAGAAGGACGGCATGCCGGAGATGGCGCATCGCCTGGCGGGCGAGCTGCGCCAGCACTTCCCGGTGGACTACGACGAGACGGGGAGCATCGGCAAGCGCTA
>DASSIC010000531.1:0-2142 GCA_035692325.1 Gemmatimonadaceae bacterium
GCGCGCCCTGGTGGGACGGGTGCCCCTGACGCGCGGCTCCATCCGCGTGGACGATGCACTCGTGACCGCCGCAGCGCGTCGGGCGCTCGCCACCCGGGTCGCCGTGGTGACGCAGCGGGAAGAGCCCGCCTTTCCACTCGGCGTGCGCGACTACGTCGGGCTCGGGCGCTACCCGCACCTGGGACTCTGGCGCGGCCGCACGCGCGCCGACGTGGAAGCCGTGGACGCCGCGATCGCCGCGACGGAGACGAACGCGCTGGAGCACCGCCTCATCACCGAGCTTTCCGGTGGCGAATGGCAGCGCGTGCGGCTGGCGCGCGCCCTCGCGCAGGGAGGTGACGCCATCGTGCTCGACGAGCCGACGACCTTCCTCGACGTCGCGCACGAGATGTCGATGTTCGAGCTGCTGAGCCGCCTCGCGCAGGATGGGCACGCCGTGCTGCTCGTGAGCCACCAGCTCAACCTCGTCGCCCGGTTCGCCGATCGCATCGTGCTGCTGCACCAGGGCCGCGTCGCGGCGCACGGGACGCCGGCCGAGGTGATGCAGGGCGCGGTGCTGGAGCGCGTCTACGACTGGCCGCTGGTCGTGACGCGCGATCCCGCCGTGGGAGCGCCCGCCCTCGTTCCCCTTCGCGCGCGTCCGCGCGCCTGATCACCGCATGATCACCCACTCCTCGATTCCGACCAATGCCTTTCCGTCACGCAGTTCTCGCTCTCGTCGCGCTGTTCGCGCCGGCATGGCTCATCGCGCAGGAGCGTGCGACCGACACGGCGCGCACCGCGCCCATCGTCGTGACGGCGACGCGCTCCGCGATCGCGACAGGGCGAGTGCCGTCGTCGGTGACGGTGCTCGCCGGCGAGCGGCTGCGGCGCGAGGGGATCTCGACCGTCGCCGACGCGCTGCGTGAGGTGCCCGGGCTCTCGCTGGCGCAGACCGGATCGTACGGCGGCGCGACGTCGCTGTTCGTGCGGGGCGGGGAGAGCAAGTTCACCAAGGTGCTCATCGACGGCGTGCCGGTGAACGACGCCGGTGGCGCCTTCGACTTCTCGTCGCTCACCACCGACAACATCGAGCGCATCGAGATCGTGCGTGGGCCGGCGAGCGTGCTCTATGGCTCCGACGCCGTGGCGGGCGTGGTGCAGCTCTTCACGCGCGCCGGATCGGCGCGGCCAAGCGGCGAGCTGTCGGCACGCGGCGGCGGCTACGGCACGTATGACGCCGAGGGCGCCGTCCGTGGCAGCGGCGCCGCCATGACGTATTCATTGGGCGGCGGCCGCCATGTCACGAAGGGATTCCAGGCGTTCAACAGCGGGTGGTCGAACAACACGGCGAGCGGTTTGCTCGGCACGCAGCTCGGCGGTGCCGACGTCCGGCTCTCGCTGCGCTATTCCGACGTCGCGTTTCATTACCCCACCGACGGCAGCGGGCAGGTGGTGGACAGCAACGCCGTGCATCGCGAGGATCGGCTGGCGGTGGGAATCGACGCCGGATATCGCCTGACGAGCGCGGCGGAGCTCCGTGTGGCCCTGGCGTCGAACGATGCGCACGGTGTGACGGACAACCAGCCCGACAGCCCCGGCGACGTCGGCGACTACTACTTCACGACCGCCGAGCGCTCGCGTCGGCGCAGTGGCGACGTGCGTCTCGCGTTGGAGCTCCCGGCGGAGTCGCGCCTGACGATCGGTGGGCAGGTGGAGCGCAGTTGGCAGGAGAGCGGAACGACGAGTAGCTTCGGCGACACGCCCACCTTCAGCCACGCGCGCCGCACGATGGGAGGCTACGCGCAACTGCTGGTTGCGCCGGCGCCCTTCACGGCGACGCTCGGTGGCCGATACGATCACAACGAGCAGTTCGGCGACTTCGCCACCTATCGCGTGGCGGGGAGCGCGCAGCTCGCGCCGGCCACGCGCCTGCGGGGCAGCGTCGGCACGGCGTATCGCGAGCCGACCTTCCTCGAGAGCTACGGCGGTGGGTTAGTGAATGGCAATCCGGCGCTCAACCCAGAGCATGCGGTGAGCGCCGATGTCGGGATCGAGCAGCAGCTCGGCGAGCGCGCCACGGTGTCCGCCACCTGGTTCACCAACTCGTTCCGCGACCTGATCGACTACCAGTACGCGCCGTCAGGGGGGGCCGACTACTTC
>DASSIC010000532.1:0-7026 GCA_035692325.1 Gemmatimonadaceae bacterium
CCTACACGACATCGAGGGACAGCGCCTTCGGTGTCTACGCCGGCGACTTCACCGGCAACGGCGCCACCGACATCGTGCTCACGCAGACGATCGCCGGCACGGAGTACCCGATCGCCGGCATGGCGCCATTGGGTCGCGAGCTCTACACCCTCGCGCTCAAGTTCCCGACGTACGGCACCTTCGCCGACGCCACGATGGAGCAGCTGTTCGGCGCCGCGCGGCTGCAGAAGGCGCTGCACTACCAGGCGGACACCTTCGCGAGTGCGTTCCTCCACAACGACGGCAAGGGCGGCTTCACCATGGCGTCGCTCCCCACGGCGGCGCAGATCGCGCCGATCAAGGGGATGCTCGCCCACGACGTGGACGGCGATGGGCATCTCGACCTGATCGTGGCGGGGAACCTCTACGACACCGAGCCGAATACCCCGCGCGCCGACGCCGGCAATGGCCTCTGGCTGCGCGGCGATGGGCGGGGACACTTCACTCCCGTGTCACCGCGCGAGAGTGGCTTCCTGGCGCCACTGAACGCCTCGGGATTGGCGCTGGTGAAAATGCGAACCGGCGTTGGCGTACTGGTCGCCAACGCCGGTGATTCGCTTCAGGCGTTCGTGGTCGGGAAGCGCTGAGCGCTACATCGCGCGTCGCCTCACCATCCCGGGTTCTGCGTGAGCGTGCTCGTGCCGCCCACGGTGCTGAGCTGGATCTGGAGATCGGGGATCGGATACAGATAGTGCCGCTGGACGAAGGTCTCGGCCGAGGTGAGCTGCGCCCGGCGAGCCTTTTCGGAGCCGCCACCCACGCCGTTCAGGTAGGCGTTCAGCACCTGATCGGCGATCCCCCAGCGACGCAGATCGAAGAAGCGCTGGCCTTCCATCGCCAGCTCGAGACGCCGCTCGTAGCGAACGGCGGTGCGCGCCGTCGCCTGATCCCACGGGGTGAGGTACTGCCCCACCTTGTACGTGGCCCAGGTGATGGACGGGTCGTTGAGCGGCACGGCGATCGTGGCGCGATCGGTCCCCGGCCCCTGCGCCTTCTGCGCGGCACGCGCCCGGATCTGGTTGACGATCGCGCGCGCGTTCTCGGGCGAGCCGGCTTCCGCCTCCGCTTCGGCGAGCATGAGCAGCAGGTCGGCGTAGCGGAAGATGTGGATGTTGACGGAGTTCAGCTGCGTGTTGGTCCACCCGACGGTGCTCTGGGCGCCGCTGGACTTCTCGTGCGCATTCTTCTTGGCGCTGTAGTTCCCGCCGTAGGCTGGCGCCCGGATCCATCCGGGCTCGTGCGGCCCCCAATCCTTGAACGGCACGCCGTCACGGCCGACTGTCCAGTCGAGCCGCGGATCGACCGGCACCGTGTTGTCCGCGGCGGTGAAGTTGGCGTTGTTGACGTTCCAGGTCGCACTGGTCAGCGCAAGCGGCAGCCCTACCGCATCGACGCGGAAGAAGTTGACGAGGTTCTGCGACGGCTGATGGAAGCCGCAGCAGCCGAAGGGGCTGCCCGAGTGCGGGAAGTTGAGCCGCTCGCCGAAGTTGGAGTTCTGGCCATCCGGCTGTCCGTCGTTGACGGAGGCCTGATAGGCGAAGATCGTCTCCTTCCCGTTCTCCAGATCCTTGAAGCCGGTCCAGACCTTGTCGTAGCTCGTCTCGAGCGCGTACGGGCCGCTCGCCTGGATCTCGCGCAGCGTCGTGAGCGCGCCGGCGAAGTCGCCGGCGTACATCTGCACGCGCCCCTTGTACGCCTTGGCCGTCCACTTCGTCGCGCGTCCCACCTCACCATGGCGCGGCGTGGTCGGAAGGAGGGGGATCGCCTCGTCGAGGTCCTTGATCAGATCCGCGGCGACCTGCGCCTTCGTCTCGTTCGCCTTGCGGAAGTCCTCGTCGGTCTCGCGGTAGTAGGGGACGTTCCCCCACATCCGCCACGCCTCGAAGTGGTAGTGCGCGCGCAGGAAGAGCGCTTCACCCTTGATGCCGGCGGCATCCTCGGCGGGAATCGCCCCCGGGCTCGCCGCCTGCACCTGCTCGAGCAGCCGCAGCGTGGAATTGGCGCGCACCACGCCCTCGTACATCGCGCGCCACTTGTCGTTGATGTAGCCCTGCGCGTCCGGCGTGGACCAGTGGAACTCCTCGAGCTGGTCCACAGGGGGCTGGTCGGTGGCCTCCGAGCCCTTGTAGGCGTCGTCGCTCGTAGCGCTGGCAAAGGCCCAGTTGCTCACGGCGCACCCCCACGCCCCGCTCGACGTGGTGCAGTCGAGCTGGCGGTAGGTGGCGATGAGCGTGCCCTCCACACCCGCGAGGGTGCGGAGCGTCCCCTCGTCCAGCGTGCCCTGGGGGGAGGCATTGCTGTTCAGGAAATCCTTGCAGCCGTAGAGGGTGAGTCCGGCGAGCATCGCCGCCACCGCCCCGCCCAGCCACCGGTGTCTCGATATCAATCGCATCGTTCAGCGTCCTCGAAGTAGTGGCGCGTGGCCTAGAAGGAGGTGGTCAGGCCGATGCTGATCACTCTGTTGCTCGGATACGTCCCCTGATCGATGCCGCGGAACTGATCGCGGATGTCGCCGGCGGAACCCTCGACGTTCTGCGCCGGCAGCGCCGGATCGAGACCCGGGTAGTTCGTGTGCGTGAACAGGTTCTCGCCCTGGAGGTACACGCGGGTGCCGGTGAGCGAGTTGCCGATGAACCGCATCCCCTGCGGGATCGTGTAGCCGATCTGCAGGCTCCGCATGCGGATGTACGATCCGTCCTCCACGTAGTAGCTGCTGAGGGCGTAGCTGTACGTGTCGTTCACGTCGAGGCGCGGATACTTCGCGTCGAGGTTCTGCGGCGTCCACGAGTTGGCCAGCAGGTCGTCGACCACGTTCGTGGAGAAGTTGCGGAAGACGTAGAACTGCTTCTGCGCGTCGAAGATCTTGTTCCCGAAGGTGCCGAAGATCGTGGAGCTGAAGTCGAAGTCGCGCCACCGGGCGCCGAGGTCGAGTCCCGCGGTGAACTTCGGATGCGGGCTGCCGATGATCGTCCGGTCCTTCAGGTCGATCTTCCCGTCGCCGTTGAGGTCCTGGAACTTGATGCGGCCCGGCGCGGCGCCGTCCTGCGTGGCGTGGCTCGTCACGTCGGCGGCATCACGGAAGAAGCCGTCGGCCACGAAGCCATAGAAGGCGCCGATCGGCGAGCCCACCTGGTTGATGACGGGGTTGCCGAACCGGATGCCGATGGGGCCGTAGAAGAAGTTCTGCACGCCATCGATCGTCTTGATCTCGTTGTTGTAGTGGCTGCCGTTGAAGGTGGCGTTCCACCACGAGCCGCGATGGCCGATGGAGAAGTCGAAGCCGTTGTTCTGCACGCTGCCGACGTTGACGAACGGCGGGTCGGCCACGCCGGCCGTCGCCGGCAGGGCGGGGTTGAACAGCAGGTTGCTCGTCGTGCGCCGGTAGACGTCGATCACGACGTCGAGGTTGCGGTTGAAGAGCGACATGTCGGCGCCGACGTTCTGCGACCGGTCCTCCTCCCACTTGAGGTCCGGATTGCCCAGGGAGGTCTGCCGGAAGCCGGGGACGATGCCGGTGTTGGAGCCCGTGATGTCGTAGAAGGTGTCGCCGGTGCTGCCGCCGAACTGCGAGATGATCCGGCCGCTCGGGATGAGCTGGTTGCCGGTGACGCCCCATCCGTAGCGCAGCATCACGTCGTTGAAGTACTTGTTCCCCTGGAGGAAGGGCTCGTTGGTGATGCGCCAACCGAGTCCCACGGCGGGGAAGGTGCCCCAGCGGTGGCTCTCGCCGAGGCGGGAGGAGCCGTCCTTTCGCACGGTGCCGCTGATGACGTACTTGTCGGCGAAGCTGTAGTCGGCCTTGGCGAAGAACGAGAGCAGGGCGTACTCGCCGCCGGTGCTCGACACGTTCTTGGACTTGGCGTCCCCCAGCGCGTCCTGGATGTACCGGGAGTCGAGGTTGGTGTTGAGCAGGTTGGCCAGCGACGCGGTGATGAAGCGATTGTTGCCCGCGTTGGCCTCCTGTCCCAGGAGCAGGTTCAGGCTGTGCGCGCCGAGTGACTTGATGTACTGCGCCGTGTTGCTCCAGGTCCAGTCGGTGAACTGGTTCTGGTTCTCGTTGATCGAGTTGTTGAGCGTCGGCTCGGAGTTCTCCGGGGTGATCGGGTTGTACCCGTTGAAGGCGCTCTGGCCGACGTTGAACCCGAACCGCGTGCGCGCCGTGAGCTCGGGGATGAGCGCGTAGCCGGCGAAGACGTTGCCGAACACGCGGTTGTTCTTGGAGAGGTTGTTGCGCGCCTCGTAGGCGAACTTGAGCGGGTTGGTGTTGTTGCCGAGACCCACCGCCTTGCCCGATGCGAAGTTGCCCTGGACGTCGTAGATCGGGACGACCGGCTGCATCAGGATGTTCTTGCCGAGGATGCCACCCTCGCCGAATGCGTCGTCCGCCTGTCCGCCGTACGACCGCTCGAGCCCCACCGCGAGGTTCTCGCCGAAGGTGAGCTTGCTGCGCCGGAACTCGGTGTTCACTCGCACCGTGCCGCGCTTGTAGTTGTTGTAGCGCGCGGTGCCGCCCTGGTCGAAGTAGTTGAACGACACGCCGTAGGTGTTGTCCGGGCTGCCGCCGCCCACGTCGAGGTTCACGTCCTTCACCGGCGCCGATCCGAACACCGCGCTCCACCAGTTCGTACCGTCGCTGCCGGGCATGATCAGGCTGCTGGGATACGAGTAGGTGCTGAGATCGACGTTCGAGCACGCCTGGTCCTTGGTCGTGCCGCAGTTGTTCGGCCAGATGTACGCCGGCACGGTCGGGCTGTTCGGGTTGCCGAAGATGTTGGTCGGCGGCGCCTGCCCGGCGTTGAGGTAGCTCTGTTTGACGACCTGGTAGTAGTCGAGCGAGTTGCCGATCAGGAAGTCGTCGTAGCCGCGCACGGGGCTGGCCATGCCCGTGCGCAGCCGGAGGGTGGTGCGGGGCGGTCCGCTCAGCCCCTTCTTCGTCGTCTCGATCACGACGACGCCGTTGCTGGCGCGCGATCCGTAGATCGACGCCGCCGAGGCGTCCTTGAGCACCTGGATCGAGGTGATGTCTTCGGGGTTCAGCCAGTTGATGTAGCTGTCCTGCACCGGCGTGCCGTCGACGACGTAGAGCGGATCGTTGTTCTGGAAGGAGCTGACGCCGCGAATGCGCACGGTGCTGCGCGAGCCCGGCGAGCCGCTATTCTCCACCGTCACGCCCGGCGTGATCGCGGCGAGCTTCTGGAGGACGCTCGCCCCCGTCTCGCGATTGATCGCCTCGATCGGGACGCTGGCGACCGCGCCGGTGATGTCGGCGCGCCGCTGTTCCGCATAGGAGGTGACGACCACCTCCTCGAGGTAGGCGATGCGCGGCATCGTGACGTCGATCCGCGTGCGCCCGGAGATCGATGTCTCCACCGAGCGCCGCCCGACGATGGCGAACCGCAGCACGCCGTCGGCTGGCGCGTTGGGGATGAGATATCGCCCGTTGCCCCCCGTCACGGCGCGCGCGTCGGCACCCTGCACGCTCACGGTGACACCCTGCAGCGGCGTGCCCTCGGACGAGGACACGGTGCCGGTGATCGTGATCCGCTGCGCCTGCCCCTGTGTCGCGGGGGCGATGCCCAGCACCAACAGCAGGGCCATCCCCGCCGCGCGAACGCGGTGGAGCAGGGCGCTTCGGAACGAGCTCGTGCCAGGCGGCACCTTGGTCATGATTGGCCTCTCAGTCGCGCGCATGAGTTGCGGTCTCCTCCCCGGGTCGACGCATGGATTGCTAGCCCTGCATTTCGAGCAGCTGCGGTACGTGATCACCTGCACGTGGGGCGCACGGAGGTCGTCGCCGAACCGCGCGGAGGTCAGCGCGGTCAGCTCTCCATGGGGATTTCTTGCTCATGTCGGGAAGGGTGAGGCAAACACCGACGGCCACGTCCGGATGCCGCTGTAGAATCTGCAGCGACCGTGTGGTGCGATCGGCAAAGCGCGACGCATCGGCCTGCGCGAGCGCGCAGGTCGGGCTGACGGCGTGTGCGCCGCAGGGGAACAGCCCGGACGATCGAAGCGACTGCGTACGACCTCCGCCGGTGGGGGGGAAGTCAAGCCGTGGGGGCAGCAGTGCATCGTGCTTCAGAGCCCGGCCGTCGGCGGCCGGTGCTCGGACTGCTGAAGTACCAGTCCCCAGGGAAGTTGTCAAGTAAAGGAACTCCGGGACGGGTCGGCCGCTGGCTCCGAGAGCGCACGCGGCCTATCGTTGTTCGCCATGACCTACCCCATCGCGCGCATCATCAACCTCGTCCCTCCGGACTCGCAACAGCCGACCGCCGAAGCGAAGCGCCGGCTTCTCGCCGCGGACGCCAGCGTCGCCCTCGAGATCGAGGGCTCGTTCACCCTGGTGGTGCAGGATGGAGAGAGGGTGCTGCTCGCGCGGAGCCTCGATCGGCCCCTTCGCTACTTCCTGGCGAAGGCCGTCGACGGCCCGGTGCTGATCGTCGCGGAACGCATTGACGAGATCGCTGCCGAGCTGGCTCGGCGCGGGTGGTCCGCACAATTCCACCCGAGCTACACGCGCATGGTGCCGGCGCACCACGTCACCACGCTGCGCCTCGTGGGCTGCCCCGATCCGAATCCGATTCATCAGCGATTCTTCGATCCGCCGCGGGCTACCCTCCCCGGCGATCTGGACCTCATCGGACGGCACTACATCGAAGCGGTGTACAGCGAGCTGCAGCGCTGGCTGGCCACCCAGGATCCGGCGGCGCCGATCGGCGTTCCCTTCTCGGGGGGGATCGACAGCGGCGCGGTCTTCCTCTGCCTCTACAGACTCCTCCTCGATGCCGGACAGTCACCGGCTCGCCTGAAGGCGTTCACCCTGGCGGTGGACGGCGGCGGCGAGGACGCTCGGCAGGCGCGCGAGTTTCTGTCGCGCACCGGGCTCGAGATGTTCGGTGAGGTGATCGACGTCGCGTCGAGCGCGCTGGATCCGCTCCGCGCCGTGGCGGTGATCGAGGACTACAAGCCGCTCGACGTGGAGTGCGC
>DASSIC010000533.1:0-13351 GCA_035692325.1 Gemmatimonadaceae bacterium
GCGGCGCTGCCGCCGGGCAAGGTCGTGCGCTTCGGCAGCGACTCCACGGTCATCCAGAACAAGGTCTACAAGTTCCTGTACCTGCTCGACGCGCGGCCGATCATCACCGGCGAGTACCTCACCGACGCCAAGCCGAACACGTCGCCCCTCGAGGGCACGGTCGTCGAGTTCCAGCTCAACAACGAGGGCGGTCGACGCTTCCAGCGCGAGACGGGCAAGCACGTCGGCGACTACATGGCCATCGTGCTCGACGACATCGTGATGGGCTTCCCGCCCGTCATCAACAGCGCCATCGGTACGCGCGGCCAGATCACGATGGGGCAGGGGCGCGATCTCCAGAACGCACAGGATCTGTCGCTCGTCCTCAAGGCTGGTGCGCTCCCCGTGCCCCTCAAGGTGGCCGAGGTCCGCAACATCGGTCCGAGCCTCGGGCGCGACTCGATCAACAACGCGTTCAAGGCGGGCACGATCGCCATCGTGCTCATCGTGATCATCATGCTGGTGTTCTACCGCTTCTCCGGCATGCTGGCCGTCGCCGGCCTCGCGCTGTACGTGCTCTACACCCTGGCCACGCTCGCCGGCTTCGACGCCGTCCTCACGCTGCCGGGGCTCGCCGGCTTCGTGCTCTCGATCGGCATCGCGGTCGACGCCAACGTCCTGATCTTCGAGCGCATCCGCGAAGAGCTCGATCGCGGCAAGACGGTGCGCACGGCGATCGAGGAAGGGTTCTTCCATGCGCGGTCCGCCATCGTCGACTCCAACGTCACGACGATCCTCACCGCGGCGGTGCTCTACCAGTATGGCAGCGGACCCGTGAAGGGCTTCGCCGTCACCCTCATCGCCGGCATCGTCGCCTCGATGGTCACCGCGATCTTCGTGGTGCGGACGTTCTTCCTCCTGTGGCTCAACCGCTCGCGCGGCGCCCAGACGCTGAGCATCTAGTCACATGCTGCGCATCCTTCACGGCACCAACTACGATTTCATCAAGCCCTGGCGCATCGCGATCGGCATCACCGTCGCGTTCATCGCCATCGGGCTCGCCTATCTCGGCATTCACGGGATCAACAAGAGCATCGAGTTCACCGGCGGCACGCTGATGCAGCTCGAGTTCACCCAGCCCCCCAACGTGGGCGACATCCGCTCCACGGTGGACGCGGCCGGCTTCCCGAACTCCGAGATTCAGCAGTTCGGCAGTCCGCGGGAGTTCACGGTGCGCGCGGCCGGCCACTCGGCGGCGACCACCACCGCGGTCGAGAACACGGCCCGCGAGATCCAGACGGCGCTCGATCGCAAGTTCGGCGCGGCCAACCTCAAGGTCGTCCGCACGGAGATCGTCGGGCCGCGCGTCGGCGCCGAGCTCACGCGCAATGCCATCATCGCCATCCTGCTGTCGCTCGTCGTGACGATGATCTACCTCGCCATCCGCTTCGAGTGGCGGTTCGGTGTGGCGGCGGTCATCGCGACGGGGCACGATCTCCTCAGCACGCTCGCCTTCCTCGCGATCATGCGCCTCGAGGTGTCGCTCACCGTCATCGCGGCGCTGCTCACCGTCATCGGCTACTCCCTCAACGACACGATCATCATCTTCGATCGCGTGCGCGAGGACCTGAAGAAGAATCGCACCGACTCGCTGTATACGGTGCTGAACAAGGCGATCAACGAAACCCTGCCGCGGTCCGTGCTCACGCACGTCACCGTCGCGGCGGCCACGCTGTCGCTGCTGCTCTTCGCCGGCGAGGTGATCCGTCCCTTCTCCTGGATCATGCTGTTCGGCATCGTGACGGGTACCTTCAGCTCGATCTACATCGCCGGCCCGGTGCTCCTCTGGATCGAACGCCGGTGGCCCCGCACGAAGAGCGACCGCAATCTGGCCGCTCGCGCTGCCGCCAAGGACGTCCCCCGTCCGCAGCCGCGGACGCCGGTCGCGTCCTCGCGCTGACGGTGAGAGGCCGCTGACCGAGTTCATCGACAGCCACGTCCACCTCGCGGATCCCGCCTTCGATGCGGACCGCGATGCGGCGATCGAGCGCGCGCGCCTCACCGGGGCGCGCGCGCTCGTGTGCATCGGCGAGTCGCTCGACGCCGCGCGCCGGGCTGCCGAGCTCGCGGCGCGCTACCCGGGCTTCGTGTACCACACCGCCGGCGTGCACCCGTACGACGCCGCGCGTTTCGATGCCACGCGTGACATCGCCGGCATCCGCGCCGAGGTCGCCCGCGGCGCCGTGGGCGTCGGCGAGTGCGGACTGGACTACACCTACGAGGACTCGCCCCCCGACCGGCAGCGCGAGACGTTCGGCGCGCAGCTGGCGCTCGGCGGCGAGCTGGGGAAGGCCGTCGTCGTGCATACGCGCGCCGCGGAGGACGACACCCGCGCCATGGTCGTCGAGGCGGGGCGAACCGGCGTCGTTGGCGTGCTGCACTGCTTCACCGGCAGCACGGCGCTCGCAACCGCGGCGCTCGACGTCGGATGGTACGTGTCGTTCAGCGGCATCGTGACCTTCAAGAAGTGGACGGACGAGGCGCTGCTGCGCCTCGTGCCCGACGATCGGATCCTCGTGGAGTCCGATGCACCGTACCTTGCGCCGGTGCCACACCGCGGCAAGCGCAACGAGCCTGCATGGGTGAGCTTCACCGTCGCCCGCGTGGCCGCCGCGCGCGGCACGGACGCTGCCACCCTCGGCGCGCGAACCACCGAGAACACGCGTCGCCTGTTCGGGCTGGCGTAGCCTCGTCCACCCGCTAGACTCCGCCCGCAGGGCTCCATGCTGTCGTCCTGACGCAGCGAAGGACCCGCACCTGCTCTCGCATCACCCATCGTTCCACGGAGGAACCTCGCGTTGCCCACGCATACCGTGCACACCGACCAGGCTCCCGCGGCGATCGGCCCGTATTCGCAGGGCATCGTCGCCAACGGCTTCCTCTTCACCGCCGGTCAGATCGCCCTCGATCCCGGCTCGGGACAGGTCGTCGCCGGCGACGTGGTCGCGCAGACGGAGCAGGTGTTCCGCAACCTCGCCGCGATTCTCGGAAGCACCGGCGCCAGCTGGCAGGATGTGGTGAAGGCGACCGTGTACCTCATGGACATGCACGACTTTCCGCGGGTCAACGAGGTCTACGCGCGCGTCATGGGCGATGCACGCCCCGCGCGCTCCACCGTGCAGGTCGCGGGATTGCCGCGCGGCGTGCTCGTGGAGATCGATCTCGTCGCCGTCGTTCCCGCGCGCTGACGCGCGCCGATCCACCCTCACACGAGCCGACGCATGTCGACGAGCAGAAACCGGGAGGAGCTCTTTCGCTTGACGAGCTTCGCCCGGTGCGCTGGTTGAGCCGCCAAACTGGGTCCGGGTGACCTGGCACAGGCGCTGAGCGGCGTGCCCTCGCACGCCGATCCCCGCGTGCTCGTCGGTCGAGAAAGCTTCGACGACGCGGGGGTCTTCGTGCTGCGCGACGATCTCGCGCTCGTGCAGACGGTGGATTTCTTCGCTCCCATCGTCGACGACCCGTACGAGTTCGGCCAGATCGCCGCGGCGAACGCGCTCTCCGACGTCTTCGCCATGGGCGGCGAGCCGCTCACCGCGCTCGCGATCGTCGGATTTCCCGTCGGCAAGCTCCCGATGTCCGTACTCACGGATATCCTGCGCGGGGGACAGGACAAGGTGCGCGAGGCGGGAGCCACCCTGGTCGGCGGGCACTCGATCATCGACGAGGAGCTCAAGTTCGGGCTCAGCGTGACGGGCCAGGCCGATCCGCGGCGGCTGCTCACGAACGCCGCCGCGCAGGCCGGTGACGTGCTCGTGCTCACGAAGCCCCTCGGCACCGGCATTCTGTCCACCGCCGCGAAGCAGGACCGTCTCGACGCATCCGGCCGGCAGATGCTCTACGCCGCCATGAGCGGACTGAATGCCGTCGCCAGCCGTGCCGCGCTCGCCGCCGGCCTGCGCTGCGCCACCGACGTGACGGGCTTCGGCCTCCTCGGCCACGCCTCGCACATCGCGCGCGCCAGTGGTGTCACCCTCCGCATTCGCGGTGCATCGCTCCCGGAGCTCCCTGGCGCGCGTGCGCTCTGGCGCGAGGGCGTTCGCACCGGCGGGGCGGAGCGCAACGAGAGCTTCGTCGCACCCCTCGCGGATCTCACTGCGGCCACGGACGCCGACGTGGCGCTGGCCCTCGATCCCCAGACTTCGGGCGGTCTCCTGCTCGCCGTCCCTTCGGCGCGAGTCGCGGACTATCTTTCCGCTGTTCCGGGGAGTGTCGTCATCGGCGTCGTCGAGCCCCGCGGACCGGTGCTGCTGGTGCTGGAGTGAGCGTCTGGGGGTGGATGGTGCCTGGTGGCTCCCGTCGTCTTCAAAACGACTGTAAGGCGCATCGCGTCTTGGGTGGGTTCGATTCCCATGCACTCCCGCCAGCAGCGCCGTCGCCCCTCGATCCGTCTCGCGTGAACCCTCGTCGCGCCTCAGTCTTCCGCTGCGTCCGCCGCGCCGCGCTTCACGCAGCGCTGCTCGTCGGCGGCGTGGGAGCCGCTGGCGCGCAGCGAGTCGACAGCGCGCGGGTCGCGCCGGCGCAGCGCGCGCCCGCGGATACGGTCACCCGACCCGTCCCCAGGCCGCCACTCTCTCCTCGGCGCGCCTTTCTGATGTCGGCGCTTCTTCCGGGCTATTCGCAGTCCGTCCTTGGACGTCCCACTGCCGGCGCCATCTTCGTGCTCAGCGAATCCATCGCCATCGCCATGCTGCGCGAGTCGAAGGCGGATCTGAACGAAGCACGTGCGCTGCGCACCGACTCGCTCGTCGTCGTCGGTTTCAACTCCGATGGCACGGCGATCAAGGCACCCTCCCCCTACGACGACGAGCTCGTGAACGTGCGCAAGGGCCACGTGGAAGATTGGGTCGCGTTCATCATCGCGAATCATCTCTTCGCCGCCGCCGACGCCTATGTTGGCGCACACCTCTGGGATCTGCCGTCGCAGATCAGCGTGAAGCAGACCTCCGTCGGAACGGTGCTCGCCGCCCGGTTGAGCTGGTGACCGGCAGCGCAGAGCGGTCGGCGCCCATCGGCGTCTTCGATTCCGGGCTCGGCGGTCTCACGGTGGCGCACGCGATCATGCGCCAGCTCCCCGCGGAAAGCCTCGTCTACTTCGGCGATACGGCGCGCGTTCCGTACGGACCCAAGTCGCCCGATACGGTGCGTCGATACAGCCACGAGATCGCCGCATATCTGCTCGATCAGGGCGTCAAGGCGATCGTCGTCGCCTGCAACACCGCGACGGCCCATGCGCTGCCGATGCTGAAGGAGGAGCTCGGCGTTCCCGTCATCGGCGTGGTGGAGCCCGGTGCACGCGCCGCGGTGCGTGCGTCGCGGAGTGGGCGCATCGGCGTCATCGCCACCGCCGGCACCATCAAGTCCGGCGCCTACGTCCGCGCCATCGAGTCGGAAGCGCCGGAAGCGCGCGTGATCGCGCGCGCCTGTCCGCTCTTCGTGCCGCTCGTGGAGGAAGGCTGGACCGAGCACGAAGCCACGCGCGCCATCGCGCGGGAGTACCTCGCTCCCTTTCTCCACGACGAGGTCGACACCCTCGTCCTCGGCTGCACGCACTACCCGCTGCTCAAGTCCCTCATCGCCGAGGTGGTGGGGCCGGACGTCCGTCTCATCGACAGCGCCGAGGAGACCGCACTCGACACGCGTCGCATGCTTGCCGAGAATGCGCTCAGCGCGACGTCGGGGGAGGGAAGCTACCGCTTCATCGCTCCCGACGACCAGCAGCAGTTCCTAACGCTGGGGCAGCGCTTTTTCGGCGACACGATCGAGCACGTGGAGATCCGCACCTTCGGGTGAGCCCCGCCACTCGCGCAGCGCGATTCGCTCCGGTGTGACGACCAGATAGGTGGGCGCATCGAGCCAGCTTCCGGCATTGGCGTACACGCTTCCGCCGGCCATCCGCTCCAGCGCCGCCACGTGCGAATGGCCGTAGACGAGGAGCTCGAGGTCGGACCGGCTCGCCAGCATCGATGCGGCGACGGCGCGCAGCCCGCGCCCTTCGTCTCGCGGCTGGTAGCTGCGGCTGGTCTGCGAGCTTCCCATCGCCAGGCGCGTGGCGAGATCGGGATGCAGCATCCGATACGCGCGAATCGCCACCGGGTTGCGCAGCACGCGGCGCAGTGCGCGATACCCGCGGTCCTCCTTCTCCCGCAGCCCATCTCCATGCTCCACCCGCGCGTGCCACCCTCCGAGCGTGCCTTCCCACGGACCGATCTGGAAGTCCACCCCCGCATCGCGCAGGACGTCGCCCCCCCAGCAGTCGTGATTGCCGGCGATCATCGTCACGGGAATCCCCGCGTCGCGCAGGTCCATCAGCGCTGCGAGCGCGCGCACACCGCTGCGTGGCACCACGGTGCGCCACTCAAACCAG
Source organism: Gemmatimonadaceae bacterium (assembly GCA_035692325.1). GTDB lineage: Bacteria > Gemmatimonadota > Gemmatimonadetes > Gemmatimonadales > Gemmatimonadaceae > AG11. The sequence continues at coordinate 6,407 of DASSIC010000533.1, forward strand.
AACTCGAACAGGTCGCCGTTGATCAGGAGCGACCCCGCACGACCGGGCAGCGAGCGCAGGTATCCCAGTAGCGTGCGCTCGACTTCGGCCGATGCGTGGCCGAGGTGAACGTCCGAGATGACATGACAGGGCGCGGCGAGCATGGCGGGAGTTTACACGGCGCGCGCAGGCTTTACAAACGCCGTGCGCCCGGGCAACTTCGCGCGCGATGCGTGACTCCTCCCATCGCCGTCCCTGATGCCCCACTCGCACGCCACGGAGCTGCGTGTCCGTTATGCCGAGACGGACCGCATGGGCGTCGTGTACTACGCGAACTACCTCGTCTGGTGCGAGGTCGGACGCGTCGAGTTTCTCCGCGCCCTCGGCCGCAGCTACGCCACGCTGGAGCACGAAGGCACGGGGCTCGCCGTCGCCGAGGCGAAGGTTCGCTATCTCGCGCCAGCCCGGTTCGACGACCTCGTGCGTGTCGAGACGACGCTCACCGGCGTTCGGTCGCGCGCCGTCACCTTCGACTACCTGATCACCCATGCCGAGTCAGGCACCCGGCTCGCCACCGCCCATACCGCGCTCGTCTCCATCGACCGCGACGGAAAACTCTCCGCGATTCCGACCGAATTCCGCACGGCGCTGGAGGCGGTACTGTAGTCTGGCGTTGACGGCGATGGCGGGTGTGGCAGCCTGTCGTCCGCTGATCGCGACGGCGCCGGACGACCTGTCACTCGTTCGCCAGGCTCGGCTCCTCCGCATCGAGGACACCCGTCGCGACGAACCGCCCTTTCTCGATTCGCTGCTCGACGCATCGGACGCCTCCCAGCGCGCCGCGGCGGCATTGGCCGTCGGACGCATCGGCGCGCGGGCACATCTGCCTCGCCTGCGCGCGCTCGCCCTCGACGCCGACACGGCCGTCTCGGCGAACGCGCTCTTCGCGCTCGGCTTGTTGAAGGACACCGCATCCGCTGCGCTGGGCTCGACGGCGCTGCACGCCGCGCCCGCCACTGCGGTGGAGGCAGCGTGGCTGCTCGGTGAGCTCGGCGAGCGCGGTCGCCAGGCGTTGACGGTCGCGCTGCGGGACTCCACGCTCTCGTCCACCGCACGTGGTGCCGTGCTGCTCGCGGCCGCGCGGCAGCGCCCCGTACCGGTTGACGTGGTCGCGCCATGGGTCGGGAGCGCCGACAGTGCCGTGGCCTGGCGTGCAGCGTACGCCTTGGCCCGCGGACGCAGCGCCGCCGGAGTGCGCACGCTGCTTGGCGCCGCAGATCGCGCGAGCGCGGTGCGCGAGCAGGTCGCGCGCGGGCTGGCGAAGGCGGCGACCGGGGATTCGCTCGCCGACACCGCGCGCGCTACGCTGCGCCGGCTCATCGCCGATGACAGCCCACGAGTCCGCGTGAACGCAGTGCGCGCCCTCGCCACCCATGGCCGAGTCGCGAGCGCGCCCGTCGTGGCCGCACTGCGCGATCGCGACGCCGGCGTGCGGCTCGCTGCAGCGCAGTCGCTCGACCTGGTGCTGGACTCGTCCGCCGTCGCCTGGCGCGACGCTTTCGATTCCGACACGGCGTTCGTGACGCAGCGGGCCGTCGCGGCTGGGGCGGCCAAGCGCGACATCGTGCTCGACTTTGTTCAAGGCTGGAGCACGAGTGGCGATTGGCAGCGTCGAGCAGCGTCACTCGAGCTCGACGCGCGCGGCGCGCCGACTGCAGCCATCGGGCGTCTCCGCCGCTGGCACGATGATCCGGACGGACGAGTTCGAGCCGCCGGCGTCGGTGCCCTGGCCGCGTTGGCCGACAGTGCGGAGGTGCGTGTTACCGTGCGTGATGAGTTGCGCGCTGCACTGCGCGATCCGGATGTCGGCGTGCGGACGGCGGCGTTGGGCGCATTGGCGTCGGGGGCGACACACGACGACTTGTCCGCCGCGCTCGACGCCTATGAGCGGTCATCGAGTGATCGAGACAACGATGCCCGGCTCGCCTTCTGGGCGCTCGCCGACTCGGCGCTTGCACGCGCCCCCGCGGGCCTCTCGCAGTCCGTCGCCGCCCGACTCGATGCGCTCCCGCGCCCGGCCGATCCGCTGGAGCGCATAGCGGCGGCCCGCATCGCGCGCTTCGCTGCGTGGCGCGACAGCACCTCCACCCCACGCCCACTCGAGTGGTACGCGCAGCGCGTGCGAGAGATGCGAGCGACGCCCCAACCGATCGCGGTGATCGAGACGGAGCGGGGTGCGATCGAACTGGTGCTGTTTGCTGTCGATGCTCCGCTGACCGTGCACAACTTCCTGGCGCTGGCGCAGCGTCATTGGTTCGACGGCCAGCGCGTTCACCGTGTCGTGCCCAACTTCGTCGTTCAGGGCGGTGATCCCCGAGGGGACGGCAATGGCGGCCCCGGCTACGCCATCCGCGACGAGATGAACCGTCGTCGCTACCTTCGGGGTACAGTGGGCATGGCGCTCTCCGGACCGAACACCGGCGGCAGCCAGTTCTTCGTCACCCACTCGCCGCAGCCTCACCTCGACGGCGGCTACACCGTCTTCGGTCAGCTTCTCGACGGAGGCGACGTCCTCGATCGAATCGTTCAGGGAGATCGCATTGTCCGTGTCACCGTCCGCTAGTCGCCTCATTGTTCTCGGCGCGCTGTGCTTCACCTCGGCCTGTGCGCCGCCCCGGATCGCCCCGCTCCAGGGGGCGCCGGTGCCGGTGCAAGCGCTGCCCAAGGGCACGCTTCCCGACGGAACTCGCCAGGTCGTCTTCAAGTGGGAGCTGCACGACGGCGAGATGAACGCGCGCGGGGACGGCGTGGCGCGTATTGCCGCTCCGGATAGTGTCCGTCTCGACTTCTTTCTCGGAGGCGGCTTCGGCGGCGGAGCGGCGGTGCTGATCGGGGATTCCCTTCAGGTGCCTGGCCCGGATGCGGCACGTCGGCTGATTCCCCCGCGTGCCTTGCTGTGGGCCGCCCTCGGGCGCCTGGACATCCCCGCCGAGCCGGATACGACCGTGCGCGTTGACGCCGGAGTGCTCCGCGCAGACATTGGTGCACCGGTTCGTTGGCGCGCCACCTTCCGTGGCGACACCCTCACGCGCCTCGAACGGGTCGACGACGGTCGCCTGCAGGAGTGGGTCGAGCGCGCGGCCGACCAGTCGGTGCAGTACCGCAATGAAGCTTCCCGCCGCACGCTTTCGCTCGTCATTCAACGGTCCGATGCCGTCCCTCCGTTCGATCCCGCGATCTGGCGTCTGTTCTAGCGTCGCACTCGGGCTGCTTTTCCTCGTCTCGGCGTGCATTCCGCACTACGGGTTCGCGGGGGGCGGTCTGCCGTCGCACATTCGTACGATGGCGATCCTGCCGTTCGAGAACGAGACGCCCACCGCCGAGTTGCAGCGGGAGCTCTTCGACGCGATGCGCAAGGATTTCCAGCCGAGGCTTGGCGTGCGCGACGCGCCGCAGGAGCGGGCCGACGCGCTGGTGCGGGGGATCATTCGCACCTATGACGTCGACGTTCCCGTCTCCTACTCGGCGACGACGAATCAGGCCCAGGCGACGGCATCGCGCCGCAGGTTGCAGATCACACTCGACGTCGAGATCGTGGACCAGACGACCGGCAAGACGATCTTCGAGCGGAAGGGGCTTCGCGCCGAAGGCGAGTACGCAGAACGGGATGAGGCGGGTGGCCGCCGCGATGCGATCAAGCGCATCGTCAACGACATGGTCGAGGGAGCACAATCGCAATGGTGAGACAGCGGGCCGGACGCAGCAGCCTCGGATGTCTCGTGACGCTGCTCATTCTCGCGGCCGTCGTGTACTTCGGCGTCAACGTCGGCGAAGTGTATTTCCGCTTCTACCAGTTCCAGGACGCGATGCGACAGGAAGTGCGCTTCGCGGCGCACAACAGCGACAATCAGATCCTGCGCCGGCTGCGGCTGGAGGCGGATTCGCTCGGCCTGCCCGAGGCCGCCGGGCTCGTCACGCTGCAGCGCGATGGTCGGCACATCGAGATGGAATCCGACTACTACGAGCACGTCGAGCTGCCTGGCATGGTCAAGGAAGTGCACTTCAACCCGCACGCCGAAGGCATCTTTTGACCGGTGGCGGGCCGCCGCGTGACCCTGCCGGCAAGGTACGCGACTGGGCCGGTGCAGCGCGATGGCGCCGGGAGCAGCGCGGGCGCGTCGTCTTCACGAATGGTGTGTTCGATCTGCTGCATCCTGGCCACGTCGACGTCCTGCTGGGCGCGCGGCGCGCCGGCGACCATCTCGTCGTCGGTCTGAATAGCGACGCATCGGTGAAGCGGCTCAAGGGGCCCGAGCGTCCCGTACGCAGCGAGGCCGAACGTGCCTACGTGCTGGCCGCACTCGAGATGGTGGACTGCGTCGTCGTCTTCGAGGAGGACACGCCACTCGAGCTCATTCGTCAGCTGCGCCCGGACGTCCTCGTGAAGGGCGGCGATTATCATGAGGGGACGATCGTCGGCGCTCCCGATGTGCGCAGCTGGGGCGGCGACGTGCGGGTCATTCCGCTGACCCCCGGTCAGTCGACCACCAACATCATCCGGACTCTTCGTGGCACCACTACCAGCTGATCCCGTTCGCCTCGGCCGCGCCGCCGACTCGCTCCGCCCCGTCACGCTCGAGCGCAAGGTTGCGGCGTACGCGGAGGGATCGTGCCTCGTGTCGTTCGGGCAGACGCGCGTGCTGTGCACCGCGTCCGTCGAGGACGGGGTTCCGGGCTGGCGTCGCGGACGCGGCGAGGGTTGGCTGACCGCCGAATACGCGATGTTGCCGCGCGCGACGAAGACGCGCACGACGCGGGAACGGGGACAGGTAGGCGGTCGCACCCAGGAGATTCAGCGTCTCATCGGGCGCAGTGTGCGCGCGATGCTCGACGATTTCGCGTGGGGCGAGTACACGCTCAAGGTCGACTGCGACGTGCTGCAGGCAGACGGAGGAACGCGTACGGCGGCGATCACCGGCGCGTCCGTCGCCGTCTGCGACGCGTTCGCCTGGATGGTGGCCCAGGGAAAGCTCAAGCGCACGCCGGTCAAGCGGCGAGTCGCGGGGGTCAGCGTCGGCATCGTGCGCGGTGAGCCGCGCCTCGATCTCGAGTATATCGAGGATGTGGTCGCCGACGTGGACATGAACGTCGTCACGAGCAGCGAGGGACGATTCGTCGAGGTGCAGGGGACGGGCGAGAACTCGACGTTCGATCGGCACGAGCTGGAGGCGCTGCTGTCGCTGGCGACCAAGGGGCTCACCGAGCTGGAGGCGCTGCAGCGCGCCGCGCTCGGTGACGTCGCGGTGTGACCGGGCAGCCCTGGATCCTCGCGACCCGGAACGCGGGCAAGCTGCGTGAGCTGCGCGCGTTGTTCGCCGACGTCGGGCTCGAGGTCGTCGACCTGGCGCAGGCGGGAATCGTCGAGCGTCCCGAGGAAGAGCAGATCGAGATTCACGATACCTTCGAAGCGAATGCGCTGGCGAAGGCACGCTATTACGCGGCGCGGGCACGGGGACGCACCGTCGTCGCCGACGACTCGGGTCTCGAGGTGCTCGCACTGGCGGGCGCGCCCGGGGTCAAGAGCAAGCGCTGGAGCGGTCGGAGTGATCTCAGCGGGGCGGCGCTCGACGCGTCGAACAACGCGCTCCTCCTCGAGCGCCTGGCGGATGGCGCCGATCGGCGCGCGCGATTCGTCTGTGCTGCCGCGTGGTGCGACGGTGCGCGCTCGGAGGTCGTGCGCGGCGAGGTTCCGGGAGTGATCGTGACGGAGGCGGCGGGAATGGACGGCTTCGGGTACGATCCACACTTCTTCGCGACGGAGCTCGGGATGACGTTGGGCGAGGCGACGGTGGCGGAGAAGCAGCGGGTGAGCCATCGCGCACGCGCGTTCGCGGCGCTGCTGCAGCGTCTCCGCACGCGTGGCGTCGTGTCGAGCGCGGTGTCGGCGTCCGTGCGTACGCGCGTGGCGGGCGGGAGTTGACCGTCGCAACGCGACGCGCTATTGTTTGGGTCTCATGCGGGGCGTAGCGTAGCCTGGTATCGCGCCTGCTTTGGGAGCAGGAGGTCCCCGGTTCAAATCCGGGCGCCCCGACCTGGCAGGAGCTCGCGGTGTGGGAGCCGGCCTGTCGCGAACGAAGCGCCAGTAGCTCAGTTGGATAGAGCAACAGCCTTCTAAGCTGTGGGTCGGGGGTTCGATTCCCTCCTGGCGCGCCATGTGAAGGAGTAGCAGTGCGGTTTGTCGAGCGCCCTTAGCTCAATTGGTTAGAGCAACTGACTCTTAATCAGTAGGTTCTCGGTTCGATTCCGAGAGGGCGCACTGGCGGGGAGCCTGGACATGGGCTCCCCGTTTTTCACGCTGGTGACCGTGGTGGGCAGTGCGGTTGGTGAACAGATGGGGTTGCGGAGCCGAGGCGAGCGGCTTATGATTCTCGGCTCCCCCGGAAGTTTTTTGGGGGAAGCAAACGGGAGCGTGACGCGACTGGTGTTCGAGGGCGCGGACGGGTCCTTGCAGGAACCTCGGTGGCGATGTTGAGTAGCACTGGGGCGGTCGTCGGCGGGGTCGTGAAAGCGACGCAAATGCCCTTGACGATTCGGTACGGAAACGGTATGATTAAAGGCTGTCACGGAAACGTGGCGCCAACTGAAGATTATCGCTGTTTGACAATCGAGAGTGGAATCAGAATGTGCGAGGCGAACTCGTAGTAGCTCGCGGTCTACAGGGGCCGTGAGCCGAGTTCACAATACCTGTACATATTCAATGATTCGGACGCGCTGTCTTATTGCGACAGCGTAAGACAGCAGTTCGGGTTATCGAGCTAAATATCAAAATCTCTTGGAGAGTTTGATCCTGGCTCAGGACGAACGCTGGCGGCGTGCTTAACACATGCAAGTCACGGGGGCCCGCAAGGGCAACCGGCGAACGGGTGCGTAACACGTGAACAACCTGCCCTCGTGTGGGGGATAGCC
>DASSIC010000534.1:0-5156 GCA_035692325.1 Gemmatimonadaceae bacterium
ACGGAGGCCGACGAGCGGGGCGTCGTGGCCGAGATCGCCGCCCTGCTGCCGCCCCTCGTGCAGCTCGAGCTGGAAGGACGCTACGCCGCGATGCTCTCGCACGAGCCCAAGAACTACGCGCTGCTCGGCTACGACGGCGCCCTCCTCTTGCGCGGCGTCGCCTTCCGGTCGAGCCGCTCCGAGCCGTTCGGCGATCGTTTCCTGCGCCATGCGCTCACGCGGCTGCTCGTGGGCGACGTCGTCGGCGTGCGCGACAGCTACCTGGAGACCGTCGCCTCGCTTCGCGCGCGGCGGCTGCCCACCCACGACGTCTCGTCGCGGGTCCGGCTCACCAAGTCACCGGAGCAGTATCTCGACTCGCGCGAGAAGCGCCGCGAGCTTCCCTATGAAGCGCTGCTCGCGAATGGGCGCACCACCTGGAGCGTGGGCGACCGTATCCGGGTGTATCGTCGGCAGAACGGCGAGGGAGGGCTCGTGGAAGCGAGCGACGAGGTCGCACCCCTTCCCGACCCGCGCGACTACGACGCGGAATACTACGTGCGTCTGCTGCGCGAGACGTACGCCGAGCGGCTCGCGCGGGCGTTCTCGCCGGAAGACTTCTCGGTCGTGTTCGCGGACCCCGATCAGCTCTCGCTGTTCGCGCCGGCAATCGAGTCGATCCGCACGCGGCTCAACGTGGAGTGAAGGCCGGTTCTCCGACTGGAGGCGGTATGACCGATCAGGAGCGCTCCTGGGTGCCCGTCGCGAACTTCGCCGCCGGCTTCGATGCCGATCTGCTGATGGCGCGACTGCAGAGTGCCGGCCTGATGCCGATCCGTCGGGACAACGACACCGTCGGGATCTTCGGCCCCGGATTCCAGGGGGCGACGGCGCGCGGGGTCACGGTGCTCGTCCCGTCGAATGAGGTGATGGAGGCGCGGCGCATTCTCGCGGAAGCCCAGGGCGACGACTGATGAGGAATGTGAGAATGACCTAATCTTCACTCGCATCGCAACGAAATGCGCTCGGCGCTCGTCTAAGGAGCGTTGGCCTGTGCTTGGCCACCTCCGCTTCGAACCCTCCCACGAGTCGCATGTTCGTCCTGCCGCGCTCCACCGTCGCTGCCTGCATCATCGTCTGGAGCGCCGTCGCGATACCGAGCCACGCACAGCAGCCGTCGGCCGCTCCGCGCCCGGTCGCGGCGCCGGGCGAGATCAACGGGACGCTCGTGGAAGCCGGCAGCGGTCGCGTCCTGACCAGCGGCTCCATCACGGTGCGCCGCGCCACCGATACGACCTTTGCCGGAGGAGCGCTGCCCCGCGCCGACGGCTCCTTCCGCGTCGATGGGCTTCTCCCCGGCCGATACACGGTTCGCGTCCGCGCCCTCGGCCACGCCCCGCTCGTGCGCAGCGGTGTCGTGATCTCGCCGGAGAAGCCGAGCGTCGATCTCGGCAAGCTGGAGCTGGCGGTGGTCGCCACGCAGCTGGAGGGTCAGCTCGTGACGGCCGAGCGCGAGGAGGTGGAGCTCGCCCCGGATCGCAACAGCTACAGCACGAAGAACATGACGACCGCCAGTGGCGGCACGTCCATCGACGTGCTGCGCAACGTGCCCTCGGTGGAGGTGGATGCCTCCAACAAGGTGAGCCTCCGCGGCAACGAGAACGTCGTGGTGCAGATCAATGGGCGCGCGTCGCCCCTCAAGGGGGAGCAGCTCGGCAACTTCCTCGCGCAACTGCCGGCGAGCAACGTGACGCGCGTGGAGGTGTCGACCAACCCGTCCGCCAAGAACGATCCGGAGGGGACGGCCGGCATCATCAACATCGTGCTGAACCAGGAGGCCGAGCTCGGGCTGAGCGGCGGTCTCACCGCGGGCACGGGGACGACCGGGATGACCAGCTTCTCCGGGAACGTGGGACGTCAGGCCGGACCACTGACGCTGCTGGTCTCCGGCAACATCTATCGAGACAGCCGAGAGACGTCGGGCACCCTGTTCCGCACCAATCTCGCCGTGCCCGTCCCCGCGTTCGTGGAATCGACGAGTGGCGGCACCACCCGGCCCCTGGGGGGCGGGATGACGCTCCGGTCGGAATACCGGTTCACCGAGCGCGACGCCCTGTCGTTCGACGCCTTCGCCTACGGCGGGCGCTACACGAACGAGAATGCGTCGTATTACACGAACCTCGACGATGCGGGCGTCGTGACCGGATTGTTCGACCAGTTCACGAACAACGTCTCACGCAACCGCTCGCAGGATTACACGCTCGCCTTTCGGCGGACCGGCAAGCCGCAGCAAACGACCTTCTCCTCCGAGCTCCGCTACTCGGCGAACGAGGATCGCAACGAGAACATCCTGCTCGGCGTCCTGCACCAGGCCGATGCGTCCACCGGTGCCACAGCGGCGCCGGCGGAGCTCGATCGCACGCATGGCCGCTTCCCGAGCTGGAACCTCCAGACCGACTGGTCGCAGCCGCTCGGCGGCGGAACGAAGCTCGAGTCGGGATTCAAGGGCATGCAGCGCATCACCTCGAACGAGTTCTCGGCGGCGTACTTCGACTCCGCGAGCGCGTCGTACGTGCCCGCTCCGGCGCGCGCGACGGCGTTCGATTATCGCGAGCGCATCGGGGCGCTGTACGCAGTCCTCTCGCAGCAGGTGAAGAAGGTGCAGGCGCAGGCTGGGCTGCGTCTCGAGCAGGCGGCGACACGGCTCGACCTGCCGACGGCGGCGCTCCAGGCGGACAACCGGTACGGGAGTGCATTTCCCAGCGCCATCGTGTCGTACAACTTCACCGACATGCGCCAGGCCAAGGTGAGCTACTCGCGCCGCGTGAGCCGCCCGAGCCCGTATCAACTCAGCCCGATCGAGTATCGCGAGGACGCTCGCAACGTCTTCCGGGGCAACCCCGGGCTGGGACCGGAGTACACCGATGCGCTCGAGCTCGGGCTGCAGGAGGCGCGCGGGTGGGGATCGGTCCAGCTCAACCCCTACCTACGCAAGACGACGCACGCCGTGCGGTTCATCCGCAGCGTGGACGCCGATGGCATCTCGGTGGGCACCTTCGCGAACGTCGCCAGCACGACCATGCTCGGCGCAGACCTCAACGTGACCTACCGGCATGGCGCACTCACCCTGTTCAGCGGCGGCAGCGCCTGGCGCTACTCCAGCGACGCCTCGAACCTGAGCGGGAACCTCTCGACGCGGGCGGTCGTGTGGTCGGCGCGGAGCAACCTGACCTGGAAGCTCTCGCCGAAGGCCGACCTCCAGGGGTTCGCGAACTACCGGGCGCCCTTCGCGACCGAGGGCGGCTCGCAGTCGGCGTTCGTCTTCTCCAGCGTCGGTCTGCGCTACAAGTTGTGGGGCGACCAGGGGAGCGTGTCGGCGCGCGTGGCCGATCCGTTCAACCTCATGAAGTTCGGCTACCGGACGGCGAACGGGCAGGTGGTCGAGCTGCGCGAGCGGCGCTTCAACCAGCGCGGCCTGTTCGTCACCGTGACGCGGAACTTCGGGCAGCAGCTGAAGCTGCGGCCGCGCCAGGACCCGGAGCCGCAGCCGTCGGCGCCGGGCCCGGTGGGTCCGTGACGATGGCGCGGCGCGATTGTATCTACTATATTACCATACAGTATTTAATGAGAGGAGCCGCGTGGGAAAGCACAAGCTGACGCCCGAGCTGATGGACATCATTGCCGAACGCTTCAAGGCGCTCGGAGAGCCCGCGCGGCTTCAGATTCTCGATGCCATGCGTGACGGCGAGGCGACCGTCACGGAGCTCGTGGACGCCACCGGACTCGGCCAGGCCAACGTCTCGAAGCATCTGGGCCTGCTCCACGGGCTCGGCTTCGTCACGCGCCGGAAGGAGGGGCTGTACGTCTACTACAGCCTCGCCGACCGCAATGTGTTCCGCCTGTGCGATCTGATGTGCACACGCGTCGAGACGGAGACCACGGCCCGGAAGCGGGTGCTCGCGGCGCGCTAGCCTTCGCGCCAGGTCACGTCGTACGCCACGTCCCATGTGCCCCTAGCAGTTGCCCTGCGCTCCACTTCGCGTACGGCGACGTCCCGTCCGCCGGCCAGCTCCACGGCCTTCGTGGAATAGCCGAGGCAGGCGGGACCGAGCCAGTCGAGGAAGATCTCCGGCACGGTGAACCGGAGCTCGGCGTGCTCGCGCTCGGCCACCGGCACGCGCACCTCGCCCGCCGTGAAGAAGCGCGACCAGAGCTTCGGGAAGTTGCCGATCACGAACGCCGGATTGGCGAGCCGGAAGAACACCTTGTACAGCGTGTTCAGGCTTCGTTCGGCGATGTACTCGTACATCGCGGCCACGGCGCGATCGCCATCCGCCTTCGCCTCGACCGCCACGGCCGCGGCCACGGCCTTGAACGCGGCGAAGTCGTACGCGCTCACCGTGAGCAGCGGCTGTTCCCAGACCCGCCGCAGCTCGGGGCTGACACGCGCAAGCGCGCGTGCCCACAATGCTTCCCCGAAGGTGTTGATGACGTACTCGCGCGCGAGGACGAAGTTGACGCCGCGCGCGATCGTGGTCGTGGGTGCGGTCGAGATGGACATCGTGTGGTACCCTGCGTCGGGTTGAGGGCGGGACTCTATGGTTGGACGCGCCGGACGCGCCCGATGCAACGGGTCACGTGGTCGACGTGCGCCGCTCACAGCCCGGGAATCCGACCCGGGCCAGAATCCGCTCCAGCGGGCAGAACCCGGTGTAGCTCGACTGGATCAGGTTGACGCCGACGAATGCCGTGAAGAGGAGCCACGCCGGGTTGACCCAGTAGCCGAGAGCGACCGATCCGAGAACGAAGGCGCCTGCGAAGCGGCGAATGATGGAGTCGTTGCACATGGTGTCACCTGGGTGAGGGGGATGCGCACCAGCTCGCGCTGGCGCAGCTCCCAGTAGAGAAGCGGGACGACGACCATCGTCAGCAGCGTGGCCACTACCGCGCCGCTCATCAGCGCCACGGCGAGACCCTGGAAGATCGGATCGAGCACCATCACCAGCCCACCGACCACCACCGCCGCGGCGGTGAGGGCGATCGGCCGGAAGCGAACGGCGCCCGCTTCCAGCACCGCCTCGCGCAGGGAGCGTCCACGCTCCTCGGCGAGCTGGATGAAGTCCACGAGGAGGATCGAGTTGCGCACGATGATCCCCGCGAGGGCGATCATCCCGATC
>DASSIC010000535.1:0-3487 GCA_035692325.1 Gemmatimonadaceae bacterium
CGCCGAAGGGGCGCCGCGCGAGCATCCCATCCACCCAGCGGGTCGCGCCACAGCAGGCGCCGAGCATGCGCGCCGCCTCGCTCTCGGGCAAGCGATCAAAGGCCGCGACGGTGCTCATCGGGCCGCGGTCACTCGGCGATCGCTTGTCCGAACAGGCGCAGCCGCGCCACGCCGCCGTCCGGGTAGATGTTGAGTCGCACGTGCGTGCAGTTGCGTGGCGTGACTTCGGCCGAGAAGCGATGCCGGGTGTGCGGCTGCAGCGGCGTGTTCGGCACGAGCGGGCGCCACTGCTGCGCGGCGGCGTCGAACGGCGCGTCACGATCGATCGTGCCGACGTCCGCGCACTCGAGCATGCAGCTGCCCGGTGCGTTCCCCTTGAAGTGATCGGTATCCAGCTCCACGCGGTCGATCACGCCGCGTCGTGCCAGCCGAACGATCGTCCACTCGTGCCCCGGGCCACGACGACGCTTCGTCTCCCAGCCGTCGCCCATGTGCGTGGACCGGCCCGGCAGGATGAGATTCTGGCGGTGGCCGTACCACATGTCGCTGCACTCGACCACGAAGCCGCCATTCTCCATGGCCGCGAGGTCGTGGCGCTCGCCGGCCAGCAGCGCATCGTCCGCCGGGATCACGTCGCCATGCACTCGCAGCCGCGCCACGCCGCCATCCGGGTGGATCGTCAGCCGCACGTGCGTCACGCGTCGCGGCGCCTGCTCCACCTCGAACGTGTTCTGTGTATTGCCGGCGAGCGTCACGAGCGGCAGCAATGGGCGCCACACCACGCCGCCGTCGGTGAGGACAGACGTCGCCGGCGTGCCCTCCACCTCACAGCCATCGAGGCTCGCCGACTCGGGATAGTTGCCGGTGAAGAAGCTGGTGTCGATCACCACGCCGCGCACCGTGCCGGGCGCGCCGAGCCGGATCACCGCCCAATCTTCGCCGGGGGCGCGGCGGCGCCGCGTCTCCCAGCCGTCCATCCACTTTCCGCGCTCCGTATAGAGCCCTTCGCGCCACTCGGGCTGCGAGGGCTTGATGAGCCCTTCCTTCGGTGCGAAGAACTCGTCGTTCGCCGCCAGCACGGCGCCGCCGAGCCGTTCGGACGCCAGGTCGATCAGATCGGTGAAGTCACGCATGAGCCACAGGGTTCGCGGGTGCGGTGAGCAGCTCGCCGCGTGGTGAGGCGAAGACGCCGTCGCGGTGCACGAGGCGGCCCCGAAGGTACGTCGCGCGCACGATGCCGCGCAGCCGGCGGCCGGCGTATGGCGTGAGCGGATGACGATGCTGCAGCAGCGGCGGATCGACGACGAAGCTCGCCCCCGGATCCCACACGACGAGATCGGCGTCGCGGCCGGCGGCGATGTGTCCCTTCCGCCGCGCGAGTCCAACGAGCGACGCCGGTGCGCCGCACATCCAGCGCGCCAGCTCGGCAAGTCCCACTCCTCGCGCGGCGGCTGCGGTCCACACGGCGGAGAGCCCGAGCTGCAGCGACGCAATCCCGCCCCACGCGGCGAAGAAGTCGCCCCCCGCGTCCTTCACGTCCGGCGGCGCGGGGGAGTGATCGCTCACCACCAGATCGATGTCGCCCTGCAGCAAGCCCTGCCACAATGCATCCCGCTCGGTCGCCGAACGAATGGGCGGCGCGCACTTGAACTCGGTCGCGCCGTCGGGAATCTCGTCCGCCGAGAAGGTGAGGTAGTGCGGGCAGGTCTCCGCGGTGATCGGCAGCCCGCGTGACTTCGCCCGGCGCACCGCCGCCAGCCCCTCGGCCGAGGACAGATGCACGATGTGTACGGGCACCCGGCACCACTCCACCAGTCGCGTGAGCATCTCGATCGCCGCACGCTCGGCCATCGGCGGCCGCGAGTAGAGATAGGGCGCGTATGCACGGGAACCCGCGCTCGGCGCCGTGACGATGTGGGCTGGATGCTCGGCGTGCACCATGAGCGGAACGCCGAGCGTGGCGAGCGTGGGGAAGGCGTCGCGCAGATCCTCTTCGCCGACACCGGGGAATTCGTCGACGCCGGAATGCACGAGGAAGCACTTGAATGCCAGCACGCCCGCGGCGCGCAGGAGCGGGAGCTGATGCGTGTTGCCGGGGACGACCCCGCCGATGAAGCCGACGTCCACCGAGCACTTGCCGCGCGACGCCTCGCGCTTGGCCTCGAGCCCGCCGATGCTCGTCGTGGCGGGAATGGAGTTGAGCGGCATGTCGAGCAGCGTCGTCACGCCCCCCGCGAGCGCGGCGCGCGTCGCCGTCTCGAACCCCTCCCAGTCGGTGCGGCCCGGTTCATTCATATGGACGTGCGTATCCACGAGCCCCGGCATGAGCACCAGGTCGCCGACGTCCTCGACGGCGATGTTCCTCGGCACGTCGTCCCAGTCGGCGACGCGACGGATCGCGCCGTCGCGCAGGTGCAGCGCGGCGGGGCGCACTCCCTCCGGGGTGACGACGCGCCGCGACCGGATGATCGGCGGCGAATCCTCGATCAGGCGGTCTCGGTCCAAAATCGGCGCACCAGGTTCTCGGTGACGCGCTGGCGATACTCGGCCGTCGAGCGTAGGTCGTCGATCGGACGCACTTCCTTCCGCAGCGCGATCATCGCGGGGTCGAGGTCGGCGCCGCTGGCGAGTGCGCGCTCGGTGCCCGCGAGTCGAATGACCGTCGGGGCGACACTCCCGACGGCGATGCGCGGAGACGGCGCCCGCACCGCGGCGACGACGACCTTGGAGATCGCCTGCGCGGCACGGGTGCCTACCTTGCGGAACCACTGCGTGCCGGCGACGCGCGGAATCTCGACCGCGACGATCAGCTCGTCGGCGCGCATGACGGTAGCGCGATATCCCGTGTAGAAGGCGGTAAATGGAATGCGACGCTCTCCATCCACGCTCCGCAACACGACGACGGCATCCGTCGCCGCGAGCACGGGGAGCGAATCTCCGGCCGGCGAGCCGTTCGCGATGTTGCCACCCACGGTACCGCGATTCTGGATCTGCGGCCCGCCCACCTGTCGCGCTGCCTCGATGAGCATCGGCAGCCGCGCGCGCACCTCGGCCGACGCGATCATGGCCGTATAGGTGACGAGGGCGCCGAGCACGAGGCGATCGTCCACTATGGAGATGGTGCGCAGCTCGTCCAGTGGCCAAATGTCGAGAAAGCGCTTCGCGCGCACGGTGCCGAAGTTGAGCCCCACGTAGACATCCGTCGCCCCGGCGATCGGCACGCGATGCTCGCTGCGCATGATCGCCAGCGCATCGTCCAGGGTGTGCGCTCGGCGCAGCTCGAGGGTGGAGAGGGCGGTCTTCATGCCCGCGCCTTCTGCACGGCGCGGTAGATCGCCGAGTAGCCCGTGCAGCGGCAGAGATTTCCCGCGAGGCCGACCTTGATGTCGTCGAGTGAGGCATCCGGGGCGAGCACGCAGGCGGACATGATCATCCCCGGCGTGCAGATCCCGCACTGCGCGCCTACCTCGTCCATGAAGCAGCGCTG
>DASSIC010000536.1:0-2761 GCA_035692325.1 Gemmatimonadaceae bacterium
TTCGTTTGGCACCCCAGCCGTGGTCCCAAGACCACCGGCAAGAACGAGCTGACCACGGGCAAGGTCCGGATCAAGCAGGTCCGGAGCGGCATCGGGCACAGCGAGACGATGAAGCTCACGCTGAAGGCGATCGGACTCCGACACCATCAGGCCGAGGTGATCAAGCAGGATTCCCCGGCGCTGCGTGGACAACTCAAGAAGGTGCGCCACCTCGTCGAGGTGGAGCGCGTCGAGGAATAGCACAGTGGCAACCGAAAAGCTTGGCCTGCACAACCTCTCGCCCGCGCCCGGATCGAACCGGGACCGGAAGCGCCTCGGGCGTGGTCCGGGCTCCGGCACGGGCAAGACGTCGGGCAAGGGACACAAGGGTATCAAGGCGCGCTCGGGTCACCATGGCCCGGGCGGCGGCAAGCCCGGCTTCGAGGGCGGCCAGATGCCGCTCACGCGCCGGCTGCCGAAGCGCGGCTTCACGAACCCGTTCCGCCAGGAAGCGAACGTCATTCGTCTCGACCAGCTCGCGCTGCTCGAGGGCGAGGTGACGCCCGATTCGCTGCGCGCGGCCGGACTGGTGAAGCGTCAGGGACCGGTGAAGGTGCTGGCCAACGGCGAGCTCACGCAGGCGGTCACGGTGCGCGGCCTGAAGGTCAGCGCATCCGCCCGCGAGGCGATCGTCGCCGCGGGCGGCAAGGTCGAGGAGTAACGCCGCACCACCCAGGAGCACCCTCATGGCCCAGAACAATGCCGCCCAGGCGGTCTCGAACGTCTTCAAGACGCCGGAGCTGAAGGACAAGATCGTCTTCACGCTCCTGTGCCTGCTGATCTACCGGATCGGTGCGCACATCACGGCACCGGGGGTCGACGTCGCGGCGCTGACCGACTTCTTCCGCAACCAGTCGCAGAGCGGCGGTGGCCTGCTCGGGCTGTACGATCTCTTCACCGGCGGCCAGCTGTCGCGCGCGACCGTGTTCGCGCTCGGCATCATGCCGTACATCTCGGCCAGCATCTTCGTCCAGATCGCCGGCGCCGTGGTGCCGCAGGTGGAGAAGATGCAGAAGGACGAGGAAGGCAGAAAGAAGATCAACCAGTGGACGCGCTACGCGACGGTGTTCCTCGCCGCCGTGCAGGCGTGGGGGTTCGCCCTGTTCACGGAGTCGCTCCAGGGGGCGATCGCCACGCCGGGGTTCGCCTTCCGCATGCAGATGGCGTTCTTCCTCACGACGGGCGCGATCTTCGTGATGTGGCTCGGTGAGCAGATCACCGATCGCGGGCTGGGCAACGGCGCGTCGCTGATCATCTTCTTCTCGATCGTCGAGCGCATCTGGCCCGGCATCGGGACGACCTTCAACTACATCTCGAAGGGCGTGATCGGGCCGTTCTCGCTCCTCGTGCTGGCGGCGATCATGGTCGCGGTCGTGGCGGGCGTCGTGGCGATCACGATGGCGGCGCGGCGCATCCTCATCCAGATCCCGCAGCGCACGATGGCGCGGGGCCGGATGCGCGAGGCGGCGCGCAGCTTCATCCCGCTGCGCATCAACACGGCGGGCGTGATGCCGATCGTGTTCGCGCAGTCGATCATCGTCGTGCCGGGCGCGATCGCGCAGTTCTTCCCCGGGCTCGGGCTCCAGCGCTTCGCCGAGCTGTTCAACCCGGGCAGCGTCTGGTACCTCATCGCCAACGCGATTCTCATCCTGTTCTTCACGTACTTCTACACGTCGATCATCTTCAACCCGATCGACCTGGCGGAGAACCTGAAGAAGCAGGGCGGGTTCATCCCCGGCGTCAAGCCGGGCGCGCGCACGGCCGAATACATCGACACGGTCGTCTCGCGGATCACGCTGCCGGGGGCGATCTTCCTCACGGTGATCGCGCTCCTGCCGGTGGTCATCTCGCGCGCGGCGAACGTGCCGTTCACCTTCGGCGGCACCTCGCTGCTGATCGTGGTGGGCGTCGCGCTGGACACCCTGGCGCAGATGCAGCAGCACCTGCTGCTGCGCAAGTACGACGGCTTCATGAAGAAGGGGCGTCTCAAGGCGCGCGGCAGCCAGACCACGGGCAGCGGCTTCTAGGACGCGAAATCGGCGGGAGCCGGTCCCGCCGATCCCCCGCACTTTCCTCCGATGATCATCGTTCTCTTCGGGAAACCCGGAGCCGGAAAGGGAACCCAAGCGCCGCTGCTCGCAGCGGCGCTTGGCGTTCCGACCCTGGCGACCGGCGACGAGCTTCGCGCCGCGATCAAGGCCGGCACCACGTTGGGGCTCGAGGCCAAGGCCTACATGGACCGGGGCGATCTCGTGCCCGACGCCGTGATCCTGGGCATCATCAAGCAGGCGCTGAGCGAGCCCCGCACGGCCAACGGCGTGCTGCTCGACGGCGTGGTGCGGACCGTGCCCCAGGCAGAAGGGCTGTCGCGCGCGGCGGCCGAGCTGGGCAAGCAGGTCGACGCGGTGCTCGCCTTCGACATCGACGACGACGAGATCGTGCGACGGCTCGCCGGGCGCACGGTCTGCGAGTCGTGCCAGTCGCCCTACACGGGACGCGAGCCGGGCACGGCGTGCGACAAGTGCGGCGGCCGCCTGGTCCGTCGCAAGGACGACGAGCCCGAGGCGATCCGCAACCGGCTCGCCGTCTATGACAGCCAGACGCGCCCCGTGCTAGACTGGTACAAGCAGCATGGCACCAAGGTCGCCGTGATCGACGCGGTGGGCGCGGTGCAGGACGTGACGGCCCGCGCCCTCGGGGTGCTGGCGTCGTGATCGGGAGA
>DASSIC010000537.1:0-3056 GCA_035692325.1 Gemmatimonadaceae bacterium
ACGAGGCTCGGCAGCGCGAGGCCGAGTGCCCAGCGGTGCGCTCCCGCGAGCTCGCGTCGGTATCCCAGCATGGACGTCAGCGCCGCCGGGAGCAGCGCCACCGTGCTCGTGGCGTTGGCCTGCAGCGGGGAGAGGCCCGCCGCGACGAGGGCGGGGAAGGTGAGCAGGGTCCCTCCGCCGGCCACCGAGTTCATCACCCCGGCCAGCAGGGCGGCCACGGCGACCACGACCAGGCGGCCGGGTGGGAGCGGGGCGACGTCGGCGACGAACACGGGCGTGCGAGGCTCAGGGTGGTGGCTCGGAGTGGAGCCTCGGCGGCATGGCGGGAGCTGGCCGAACGATAGCGGGATTCACTCTCCGGCGGGCGCCCCGCCGCCGCCAATGTCGCGACGCATCGCGCGTCAATACATTTCAGCCTCGGCGGAGCACGAGCTCCGCCGGCGTGCATGGATCTCCATGGGGGAACGTTGACATGAGCAAGACCGAGCCGAGCGCCGCAGGCGCGTCCTCCGGGACGCTCGAGATCAAGGATACACGTACCGGGACGGGCTACTCCGTCCCGATTCTGCCGCCGGGGACCGAGGGGGACACGGCGATTCGCGCGATGGACCTGCGCCCGATCAAGCAGCGCCCGGACGAGTTCGGGCTGATGACATACGACCCGGCGTTCATGAACACGGCGTCGTGCAAGAGCGCGATCACCTTCATCGACGGCGACAAGGGGATCCTGCGCTACCGCGGCTATCCGATCGAGCAGCTGGCCGAGAAGGCGAGCTTCCTCGAGGTCGCGTGGCTGCTGCGCAACGGCGAGCTGCCGACGCAGGCGGAGTACAACGACTGGACGCACCAGATCACGTACCACACGTACGTCCACGAGAACATCAAGACCTTTCTCCAGGGCTTCCGCTACGACGCGCATCCGATGTCGATGCTGTGCAGCTCGGTCGCGGCGCTGTCGAGCTTCTATCCGTCGGCGAAGAACATCCAGGATCCCGAGGAGCGCCACATCAGCATCGTGCGCCTCCTCGCCAAGCTTCCGACGCTGGCGGCGTTCTGCTTCCGTCACGTGAAGGGACTGCCATTCATCTACCCCGACAACGAGCTCGGCTACGTCGAGAACTTCCTGTCGATGGTCGCGCGGATGACGGAGCCGAAGTACCAGGGCAATCCGGTGTTCGTGAAAGCCCTCGAGGTGCTGTTCATCCTGCATGCGGATCACGAGCAGAACTGCTCGACGAACGCCGTGCGCGCCGTCGGCAGCTCGCACGTCGATCCGTTCTCGGCCGTCGCCGCGGGGATCGCCGCGCTCTATGGCCCGCTGCACGGCGGCGCCAACGAGGCCGTCCTGCACATGATCAAGGAGATCGGGGACAAGAAGAACATCCCCGCCTTCATCGAAGGGGTGAAGGGCGGCAAGGGGCAGAAGCTGATGGGCTTCGGCCACCGCGTCTACAAGAGCTACGATCCGCGCGCCCGCATCGTGAAGAAGCTCGCCGACGACGTGTTCAAGGTGGTCGGCATGGACAAGGATCTGGAGATCGCGCTGGAGCTCGAGCGCATCGCCCTGTCCGACGACTACTTCGTGTCGCGCAAGCTCTACCCGAACGTGGACTTCTACACCGGATTGATCTACCGCTCGATGGCGTTCCCGACGGACTTCTTCACGGTGCTGTTCGCCGTGGCGCGCACCGCCGGCTGGCTGTCGCAGTGGGAGGAGATGCTCAACGACAAGGAGCAGAAGATCGCCCGCCCGCGGCAGATCTACACCGGCTACGGCGAGCGCCCGTACCAGTCCAAGCTGGACCACGCGGTGGGGGCACAGCGGAAGGATGCGGTACGGAAGTAATCGGTGAACGGTGACCGTGATCCGTGATCCGTGATCCGTGAACCGTAAGAGCATGAAGGGCACACCGGACTCAGTCTGGTGTGCCCTTCGCCGTTACGGTTCACCGTTCACGGTTCACCGTTCACCGTTCACCGTATGTCGCACACACCGTCCTCACCGGACACTCCGAGCATCTCGCCACCCGCGCCGTGCATACGAGCGCGCCGAGCTCCATCAGGGCCTGGTTGTGCGTCCAGGTCGCGCGGCCGGTGCGCGGCAGAAGCTGGCGGGCGATGGACCACAGCTGCTTCTGGTCGCGCCCCGACTTCACGTCCAGCTCTGGCGCGAACACCCGCTTGAGCACGCGCGCAACGTTCGTGTCCACCAGCTCGGCGCGCCGCTCGTAGGCGAACGAGCTCACCGCTCCCGCCGTGTAGGCACCCACGCCGGGAAGTGCGCGCAACGCCGCGGCGTCGGGGGGCAGCGTGCCCTGCGCGTCGCGACCTCGATCGGTGACGACGCGGGCCAGCGCGTGGAGATTGCGCGCCCGAGCGTAATAGCCGAGCCCCGACCACGCCTCCGTGACGCGCGTCGGCTTCGCACGCGCCACGTGATGCAGCGTCGGGAAGGTCGCGAGGAACTCCGCATACTTCGGCACCACGCGCGACACCTGCGTCTGCTGGA
The DNA here is from genome assembly GCA_035692325.1 of Gemmatimonadaceae bacterium. Classification (GTDB taxonomy): domain Bacteria; phylum Gemmatimonadota; class Gemmatimonadetes; order Gemmatimonadales; family Gemmatimonadaceae; genus AG11. The sequence goes on from DASSIC010000537.1 coordinate 2,510, forward strand.
GCATCAGCTCGGAGACGAGGATGTGATAGGGATCGCGCGTCTTACGCCACGGGAGGTCCCGTCCGTTCGCGCGAAACCAGCGGCGCAGCAGGGTGCCGAACCGCCTCGTGCGCTCGACGTCGATCTCGTGCGCCGCGGCTGGAGCGCCGCGCCGTCGCCGCCGTGTGATCAATGCGGCGTCCACGAGGGCGCGTTCGTGAACAGACCGTCCACGAAGCCGATGCGGTGCACGAGGAAGAGCCCGAACGCGATGCTCACGACGCCGGAGGCGACCCGCAGCGTGTGATTCATGCCGGCGAACCGGTGTGTCGCGAACAGCGACGGCGCGGCGATGGAGATCGTGACCAGCAGCATGCCGACGATGGTGCCGACGCCGAACACGGCGAGATACCCGGCCGCCCAGAGCGGATCGGGGATGAGCGCCACCTGCGGCAGGGTGGCCACCGCCGCCGAACCGGCGAGGCCATGCACGAAGCCGACGGTGATGGGGCGCGCCATGCTGTCCGCGACGCGCCGTTCACCGCCCGCCAGGGTGAGCAAGCCGAGC
>DASSIC010000538.1:0-3129 GCA_035692325.1 Gemmatimonadaceae bacterium
TCGGCACCGCGATGCCGGGAATCGAGGTCCCCTTGCCGTCGGCGAACTCCTTGGCGCCGAGGATGGGATAGAGGGGCCAGCCGCGCCCGCCGCGCACCTTGGGGTCGAGCACGCGCTGCCAGCTCTTCGCACCCTGGCGCGCGACGAACGGCGTGCCGTCGGTGAAGGTCACGCCGCGCCGGAGATGGAAGGTGTAGACGCTGCCGTCCGGGGAGACGTCCCAGCTCGTGGCGAGCGCGGGCACGACGCGCGCGTCGGGGGTGAAGCGGGTGAGCCCGTCGAACAGGTAGCCGACCGCGCGGCCGGTCGGCACGTCGGTGGAGAGTGCCGGGTCCAGTGATCGCGGATCGTAGTTGTCCCGCGAGTCCACCAGGGTGCGCCGATCCGTGTTGTTGCCGCCCCCGCCACAGGCCGCGACGGACAGGGTCAGGAGCAGGGCGATGAAACGACGCATTTCGTTCTGGTGTAAGCAGTTGACAGCATGGTGAAGGCGCGAGAACTTACCCGTGCTGTAGTGTAGCGTCAATGAAACTCGCGCCCGCCGGAGCGACCCGCCGCGCGGGCGCGTCGTGTGTTCAGTTGCAAGTTGCGTCCCTCCTCTCCCGTCAGTCCCTACACATGGCCAAGTCATCGGAACGCCCATCGCGCGAAGTCGCGCGCCTGGAAGGCTACGTGTACCGGCGGAAGCTCTCGAGCCGAGAGCTGATCCCGGCCGTCGGCGCGGGAATCGTCACCGGGCTGGCCGCCTACTACGTCGCGCGCCTCTTCCTGGAACGCACGCCGCTGCTGCCCGAGGATCGGCGCATCGGCAAGCATCATGCGACCGGGGCGGGACGGCGCCCGCGGGGATGAGCCTGGGCCGCTCCGGCGCGGCGCGACGGTGGTGGCGCGTCGCGCTCACCGCGGCGCTCGTGGGCCTGTCGCCCGCTGCCGCACGCGCCCAGGGAATCGACTGCGACGGGACAGCGGGTGAGCGCGAGGTGCGCTCGCTCGAGTTCCGTGGCAATCATGTCTTTTCCGGTCGTGAGCTCGCCCTGCGCGTGTCCACGACCGCGTCGGATTTCCTGCAGCGGCGCCTGCACGCCTTCGGCACGAGGCGCTGTCTGGACAGCGACGCGCTGCGGCTCGACGTCGGTCGCCTGCGGGTGTTCTATCAGCGGCACGGCTACTACGCGGCCACGGTGGACACGAGCGTCACGAGCGCGGGCGAGGGCGACGCGGTGAACGTCGCGTTCGTGATCGACGAAGGGCTGCCCGTGCTGATCGATTCGCTGCGCATCTCGGGGCTGGACAGCGCGGTGCGCACGATCGTCGACACCAGCGAGCTGGCACTGAAGAAAGGCACGCCCTTCGATCGCACGAGGCTCCAGGCCTCCATCGATTCGATCAAGGGCCGCCTGCGCAACAACGGCTATCCGCGTGCCGACGTCGCCGCGAGCTACACGGTGGATACGGTGGCGCGCCGCGCGAGCGTGGGGCTGAACGTGCTCTCGGGGAGCCGGGCACGCATCGGGGAGATCCGCGTATTCAGCGAGCCGCTGCCTGGGAAGGAAGCGTCGCGGCTCGGCACGCCCACGGTCCTGAAGCTGTCGACCGTGCGCGTCGGCGACGTCTACAGCGACCGCGACGTCGCGGACGCACAGCGCGCCCTCTATCAGACCGATCTCTTCACCAACGTGGAGGTGCGGCTCGCGCCGGACAGCGTGCAGCCGCGCGGGGACTCGCTCGTCACCCTCGACGTGATGGTGCGCGAGAACTACCTGCGGCAGATCGACACGGAGCTCGGCTGGTCGGTGCTCGACTGCTTCAAGGATCGCACGCGGTACATCGACAAGAGCTTTCTCGGCGAGGCGCGGCGACTGGAGCTGACGGCCCAGGTGTCGAAGGTGGGGTACGGCACGCCCACGCGAGTCGGCGACGGGCGGCTGTGTCTGCAGCCGATCAAGGAAGATCCGTTCAGCGAGAAGCTCAACTACTTCACGTCGGCGTCGCTGCGGCTGCCGACGCTGTTCGGCTTCCGCACCTCACCCAGCTTCTCGGTCTACAGCGAGCGGCGAGGCGAATATCAGGCGTTCCTGCGCACGACGCTCGTCGGCGGCGAGGCGTCGTTCGTGCGCGACATCGCGCGCGACCTGCCGCTGCGGCTCGCCTACACGATCGAGTTCGGCCGCACCGAGGCGCCGGCCGCGCTGCTCTGCGCCCTGTTCAGCTTCTGCGAAGCGCAGTCCCGCGCGTTCATCACGGACTCGACCCGTCGCATCGCCGTCGCCAGCGCGCACGTGGAACGGATACGGACCGACAATCCGTTCGTGCCGCGCGCGGGCACGGTGCTGCGGCTCGACGTGCGAACGTCGCTCCACGAGCTGTACTCGGATCCGAAGCTGGAATTCCTCAAGGGGCTCAGCGACGCGTCGTACTACAAGGGGCTCGGCTCGAACGTGGCCTTCGCGGCCCGGCTGCGGCTCGGCACGGTGCTCGGCCGCACGCTCTCCTTCTCCGATCCCACCGGCTTCATCCCGCCGGAGGAGCGGCTGTACGCGGGCGGCGCGACGAGCGTCCGCGGATTCCAGCAGAACGCGCTCGGCGATCTCATCTACATCGCCCGCAATGCGCCGGCGATCGTGCCGGGCAATGGTGACACCGTCTACGTGGAGCTGCCAAGCAACGACCGCGACGTATTGCGGGTGGTGCCGGTGGGCGGCAACTCGCTGATCGTGGCCAACCTGGAGCTGCGCTTCCGCAGCCGCTTCTTCCCCGAGCTGCTGCAGTACACCGCCTTCGCCGACGCGGGCGACGTCTGGTCGCGCGAACCGTTGGCGGGCACGCGCACGCACGACGCCTCGAAGCTCTGGCTCAACGGCCTGAAATGGACGCCGGGCGTAGGGGTTCGCGTGTTCACACCGGTGGGGCCCTTTCAGGCCAACGTGGGGTACAACCCTTTCGCCCAGCCGGAGGGCGCGATCTACTTCGATGCGTCGGCCGCCCCCGCCGACCCCCGGCTCACCCCGCTCTCGCTTTACTGCGTCACGCCGGGCAACCTGATTCCCGCCGTGCGAAACGACGCGGGCACCTACGAGCAACTGCCCAATTCGAGGTGCAGGCAGACCTTTGCGCCGGAACGGAAGAACA
>DASSIC010000539.1:0-3180 GCA_035692325.1 Gemmatimonadaceae bacterium
GATCGCGACACGCAGATCGGCGCCCTCGCGCACATCCTGCTGCCCAACCAGGCGATGTCGCGTGAGATCGGCAACCCGGCGAAGTTCCCGGAGACGATCGTCCCGCTCATGCTCGAGGAGATGCGCGAGCTCGGCACCCGCAACGCCCGCGTCGCCGCCAAGATCGTCGGCGGCGCGAGCATGTTCGGGCAGCTCGTCAACAACACCGGCATCAACGTGGGCGAGCGCAACATCGTCGCGACGCGCGACGCACTCGCCGCGGCGGGGGTGCCGATCATCGCCGAAGATACGGGGCTCGACTACGGGCGCAGCGTGTATTTCCATCTGGCCGACGGCCGGCTGGAGGTGCGCTCGCTCAAGAAGGGCGATCGTGTCATCTAGGTCGCCGGCCACGGTGCTCGTCGTGGACGACAGCGCATTCATGCGCCGTCTCATCACGCAGATCATCGATGGCTCGCCGGAGTTCCGCGTCGTCGGCACCGCCCGCAACGGCCTCGACGCGCTGCGCCAGATCCATGCACTCGATCCGGCCATCGTCACCCTCGACGTGGAGATGCCCGAGCTCGACGGTCTCCAGACGCTCGGCTACATCATGAGCGAGACGCCGCGTCCGGTGGTGATGCTGAGCGCGGCCGCCACGGAACGCGGCGCGGATCTCACGCTGCGCTGCCTGGAGCTGGGCGCGGTGGATTTCGTCCGCAAGTCGTCCGGGCCGATCAGCCTCGATCTCTCGACCGTGGCCGAAACGCTGCTGGATGCGCTGCGCGCCGCGACGCAGGTGAACCTGGGTGGCGTGCAGGTGCTGGCGCGGCCGCGCTTCGTCGACGTCGATTTCCCTGTCGCGCCCCCGCCGCTCCCCGCCGGCGCCACCACGGCGGTCGCCATCGCCGCCTCCACCGGCGGGCCCCGCGCGCTCGCCGAGGTCATCCCGAACCTCCCTGGCGATCTCGATGCGGCCGTCCTCGTCGTGCAGCACATGCCGGCGGGATTCACCAAGAGCCTCGCCGCGCGCCTCGACCTGATGAGCAAGCTCACGGTCGCCGAGGCGGTAAATGGAGAGGCCGTTCAGACCAACCGGGTCTACCTCGCCCCCGGCGGCCTGCACATGAGCGTCGTCACGGACAGCCGCGGCGCGCGCTGCATCGCCCTGGACAGCAATCCGCCGATGTGGGGAGTGCGCCCAGCTGCCGATCCTCTATTCAGCTCCGTGGCGCGGCACTTCGGCCGGTCCGCTGTCGGAGTGGTGCTGACGGGCATGGGGCGCGATGGCGCCGAGGGACTCAGGCAGATGCGCGAACGGGGTGGGCAGGCGGTCGTCCAGGACCGCGCGACTTCCACGATCTACGGCATGCCGCAGGCGGCCATGCAGCGCGCCGGAGCGGACCGCGAGGTCCCGCTGGGCGAGGTCGCGCCCGCGATCGTCGCGCTGCTCGGCGCGCGGCGGGGGCTGTCGTGATCGAAGCGCACTGGAAGCTGGAGCGCCGGCCGTTTGCCAACACCCCCGACCCGGCGTTCGTCTACCGATCACCCGCGTTCGCCGAGGGGTTTGCCCGGCTGCTGTATGACGCGACCGATCTGCGCGGGGGGCTCTCGCTCATCACGGGCGAGATCGGCTGCGGCAAGACCATGCTCGCCGGCGCCCTGGCGGAGAAGCTCGCCGGCGGCCCCTGCGACGTCGTCGCCGTCCCCTATCCGCGCGTGACGCCCAGCCAGCTCCTGGCGCTGCTGGCCAAGGGGCTCGGAGTGGAACGAGCCCCGCGCGGCAAGCTGGCGGTCATAGAGGCCCTGGGAGCGCGGTTGGGCGAGCTCCACCGTAACGGACGGCGCCCGGTACTCGTCGTAGATGAGGCGCAGCTGGCTGGCCCATCGCTGCTCGAGGAAATCCGCCTGCTCACGAATCACGAGGACCGCCAGGACAAGTACCTGCACGTCGTCCTGCTGGGCCAGCCGGAGCTTCGCGAGCGCGTGCGGCAGCGCCCGCAGATCGATCAGCGGGTGAGCCTGCGGTTTCACGTGGAGCCCATGGAGGCGTCCGACGTGCGCGGGTATGTGGAGCACCGGCTGCGAGTCGCGGGCGCGACGCGGGACATCTTCACGGCCGATGCGGTCGCGGCGCTCGCGGCCCGTAGCGGCGGAGTACCGCGGCGCGTGAACACGCTGGCCACGCAGGCGCTGTTCGTAGGGGCGATGCGCAAGCTGGACACAATCGATGGTGAGCTGGTGGGCGACGTAGCCGACGACCAGGAATGAAGAAGAAGCGGATTCTCTACAGCGAGCTCGCACCGGAAGCGCCGGCGCCCAGGGCGCCGGCGCCAGCCGAGGCTGTGCCTGCGCGGGTGACCGCGGCCGCCGCGGCGCCGAAGAAGGGCGCGCCGCTGGATCTCGCCCGCGCGCTCGCCGCGGCGCGCGCCGCGGAGGAGAAGCAGGCGGCCGAGCCCGCGCCGTCGCGCCCCGATGTGTCCTCGCCGGCCGCGTCACCGGTCGCGTCACCGGTCGCGTCACCGGTCGCCCCGGTCAAGGCACCCGTCATCGCGTCAGCGCCGACCGCGGCGCGCACGCTGCGCGAGCGGGTGCGCGGCCGCAGCGGACAGCTCGAGATCCTGCTGCTCAAGGTCGGCGACGAACGGTTCGGCGTCGAGCTCGCCGCGATCGAGGAAGCGATCGACATCCCGCCCGTGCACCACGTCCCCGAGATGCCGCCCGCGATGCTCGGCGTGATCACGGTGCGCGGCGTGCTCACGACGGTCTACTCGCCGAGCGACGCGCTCGGCATCGCGCTCCACGACGGCACGTCGGCGCTGATCTTCCGCCGCGGCCGCGCGCGGCTCGCCATCGTGGTGGACGAAGTGGACGACGTCACCACGCTCGATCTCGCGCTGCTGCGCGATGCCCCCGTCCTCGACGCGGGCGACGGCATCGTGCTCGGCGTCGTCCGTCAGCAGGATACGCTACTCACGCTCGTCGACACCGACGCGCTTCTCGCGGCCTGTCAGGCCGCGCCACTTCTGGAGACCGCATGAGCACCGAGTCGGACAAGCTCGTCACCTTCCGGCTCGGCGAGGACCTCTTCGCCGCCGACATCTATTCCGTGGAGCGCGTGCTGCGCTACACGGCACCCACCCCCGTGCCCGACATGCCTGCGTACATCGAGGGCGTGATGGACTACCAGGGGCGCGTGGT
>DASSIC010000540.1:0-5599 GCA_035692325.1 Gemmatimonadaceae bacterium
GAACCGCGTGCAGGTCAGCTTGCAGAGGTCGATGCCGAGCTGCCTGGCGATCTCCTCGGCGAGCGGCCGGTTTCCCGTGCCCGCCAACAGCTTGAACCCGTGCGCCGGTACGGCGAGCCCGTCCATGCAGAGCCTTGTAAAGTAAGGTGGGACTTCGACTTGGTCAAACCACGACGCTCGGCGCCGAATTGCCCCTCTTGGATTCGAACCAAGATTCGTGGCTCCAAAGGCCACTGTCCTGCCATTGGACGAAGGGGCAGCTGGCCGGTCTCAGCCTTCAAAACTAGTCGAGGGCGACGACCGGCTCAACTGAATTGGCCGAGGTCGTGACGATCGCGTGCACCGCGGTCTCGCCCTCGCCGCCGGCGTCCACGAAGCGGACGCCGAAATTCTCGTCCGGGTGCACGCCGAACACCACCGACCCCGAGCCGCTGAGCATCGCCGGGGCGCAGCCCATCTCGCGGAGCCCGTTGACGAGCGCCGAGATCTCCGGGTGCCGCGTGCTCACCACCGGTTCGAAATCGTTCACCGCCAGTGCGGCGACCTGCTTCCACGAGGCGAGCGCCGCGGGCTTGAGGATCCCCGCCGCGTCGCCGACCGGCATCGACGAGGAGCGCGGAGCCTCGAGCCAGCCATAGGCCTCCCGCGTGTCGACGCCGAAGGACGGCACCAGCAACACCACCGGGCGCCGCGGGGGCGGCTTGAGTGCGAGGAGGCGCTCGCCGCGCCCCCACGCCAGCGCATATGCGTGGGCCGTGGTCAGGAAGGGGACGTCGGCGCCGAGGGTGAGCGCGATGCGGAGGAGCGCCGCTTCTCCGAGTGGCCGAGGGGCCATCGCGTCCATCGCGCGCAGCACCGCTCCGGCGTCGGCGCTCCCGCCGCCAAGCCCGCCTCCGATGGGAATCCGCTTCTCCAGCTCGATCGCGAAGCCATCGCTCCAGCCGGCGACGTCGGCATACGCGACGGCGGCGCGCCATGCGAGGTTGCGTTCGGTCGGGCCGATCACCGCCGGGTCCGCGTCGCCCGACACGTCGAGCGAGCGCGCCGCGCTCGTACGACGGACGCGCACCGTGTCGGCGAGCGCGAGTCGCAGGAACAGCGTCTCGAGCTGATGGAAGCCGGTCGTCTCCCGCGCCAGGATGCGCAGGCGAAGGTTGACCTTGGCCTGTGCGGCGACCTGCACGATGCGGGCGCCCCGCAGCGACGACGATGCGGCGCGCGTCACGGGGTGGGCGAAGCAGGGGGAGTCGGCACCTCGAACTCCTCGGTGGCGGCGCGCTCGGCGCCGCCGAGATCGTGCATCGACAGCCCGGCGCGCACGAAGTACCACGCGCCGATCAGGGTGATCGGCACGTAGGACAGAAAGTGAAAGCCGATCGCCCAGGTGACCGCCGCGTCGGGCGGCACACCGTAGATGCCCAGCCCATACTTGCCGAAGGTCTCGAACACCCCGAAGAAGCCCGGTGCCTGCGGAATCGCCACGCCGATCGCGATGAGCCCCTGGAGGAAGAGCGCGGCGCTGAACGGTGCGTTCACGCCCACGGCGCGGAACGCGATCCAGAAGGCCAGCGCGTTGACGAGCCAGTGCAGGAGCGTCCAGGCGAACACCGCAGCGAATCGGCGCGGGGACCGCAGCACGCTCAACCCGTGGGAGATCGAGATCAGCGCATCACGCCCGCGTGCTTCGAGCTTCGGGGCGAGCCGCCGCGCGAAGATCTCGTAGAGTCGAAGCACCTGCTGCGGGAAGAGCACGACCGCGTAGAGCACCGCCACGCCCGCCAGTGTGACGAGCATGACGGGGATGGCGTACGCCGTGACCGGGCGGCCGACGAGCGTCGCGCCCTGCGGAAACGCGGGGACGAGCATCGCTGCGAACATGAGCAGGAGCACGACGACCGCGTCGAACAGCCGATCCACCGCGAGCGACGCGAAGGCGGCGGGGAAGGGGACCTGGGGCGTCGAACGCGACAGGGCGTAGGCGCGCGCGAACTCGCCCGCCCGTACCGGCACCACGTTATTGATCATCATCCCGATCGCGGTCGCGCTCCACAACCTGGAGAAGGGGAGATTCGGCGCGATCGGGTCGAGGATGGGGCGCCAGCGGAGTGCGCGGAGCGGAAAGATGCAGGTGGCGGCGACGGCGGAGAGCAGGAGCAACCCGACGTTCGCCCGCCGCACGTGATCGACGATTTCCGCGAAGGCGATGCCGCGGAAGGCGAAGTAGAGAAAGCCGGCGCTCAGCATGATGCCGATTGCGCCGCGCCAACCGAATTTCATCGCCGCCGTCCGATCAATCCGTTAACGCCAGGTCCAGCAGGTCGTACAGCTCGCTCAGCGTATCCGCATCGGCGACGCCGCCCTTCTGCCGAATGGCGTCGCGGATCTGACGTGCGCGCTCGATCGCGGCGCGGCCGCGGTAGAGCAGCGCGTCGATGGGCACGGGCGGCTGCTCGGACAGTGCCACCGGGCTGCTGAGCGGCGTCTTGGCGAGCGTGCCGAGGTTCCGAATGCCGCGATCCAGCAGATCGCCGAGTGCCGCGGCGCCGGCCGATGGGGTCGGGTTGCGCATCGCGCCTACGCTCGCCGAACCCGCAGGTGTGGGGCGTGGTGCCATCGGCCGAGGGGGCTCGGCCGGCGGGGCGATGATCGGCGCGCCGCTGATCGGCGTCATCATGCCGCTCGGCGTCGTGTGCGCGGCGGCGCGCGGCGATGCGATTGGTGGCGTGGGCGGCGGCGCTGGTGCTACGGCAGTGGAAGTGGATGGCGGCGTGATGACCGCCGGCGTCGCGAGCGACGCCGGAACGGATGCCGGCGTATCTCCGCGCTTGAGACGCAGTGCGGCCAGCCGCTCGTTCAACGACCCTGCGGCGCCCCCCGGCTGCGCGAGCAGCGCAGCCACCTCGTCGAGCGAATCGAGGGCGCGGCCATCCAGACGCACGACCGCCTCGTTATGCGAGGCGACGAAGTCGGCGACGTCCTGCTCCCCGAAGCTCTCGGCCGCCTGCCGCAACGACTTGAGCGCCTGACGCAGCCCGCGCCGCACGCGTTCACGCGCGAGGTCGTCGCGCGCGGTGCGCGCGTCGCTCACGAGCCGGCGCAGATGCTCTCCCTGGCTCACGACTTCGAGCCGGAACCGCTCGGCGGGAGAGGTCGGAGGATTGGCGGCGGCTTCGAGCACCGTCGGGCCGCCGTCCTTGAAGAACAGGTCGGCGATCGGCACGACGCGCTCGGAGCCGGTTTCGCGTTCCTGCATGGCCTCGAGCGCGGCCGCGAAGTGGGCGATGTCGGGGCCGGCCGGATCGACCGTGCCGCCCGCGCGCATCGTCGTCGCCACGCCGCGGAGCAGGGTCGCCGACGCGTTGAGGACGGCGATGCGCTCGGCGCTGAGCGTCGGCTCTCCGAGCTCCAGCGGATGCGCCGCCTGCTCCGCGGCCTCGAGCACGTCGGCCAGGGTGGCGTGATCCTTCACACTGGCGATGCCGCGCAACGCGCGCACGCGTCCCAGCACGTTGCCGGCGGCGTCGCGATCGCTCGGGCGAGTGGCGAGCAGCTCGAGGCCCGCGCCGATGTTCGCCGATTCGGTGGCGAGGTAGCTGTCGTGGCCAGCGGTGGCGGGAAGGGCGGCTGGGGTGGCGGCACGCGCCGGTGCGTAGTGCACCAGCTCGTCCACGCGTGCCCTGGCCCGTGCGTCGTCGGAGGCGCTCCAGGCGCGGACGTTCCGCAGCAGGAGCTTGCAGTCGTCCACGGTGGCCACGAGCACGCCGCGGAGGGCGGCGTCCCAGGGAAGGGAGCGGTCGCGGAGTGCTCGCCCGACCCGCTCGATCCCGGAGGCCATCTCGGCGAACGCCGGAAGCTTGGCCATGGTCGCGCTACCGCGCAGCGCACGGGCAGCGCGCTGCAGCGCCTCTGCATCGGGCTCACTGACGCCGCCAGCCAGGAGCTGGGCGTCGAGCTGCTCGATGTAGTCGCTGGCTTCGAGAACGAAGAAGTCGAGGAATCCGACGGGGGTCGGTGCCGTCATGCCGGATTCAGACGGATGAGCGCGAGGAAGGGAACATTGCTGCGACGAAGTTAGGGGCGGTGCCGGGCCGCGTCCATTGCGTGGCGCAGCTCCCGCACGGCCTGCTCGAGGCCGACGAAGATCGCGCGCGAGATCACGTGATGGCCGATGTTGAGCTCCTCCACCTCGGGGATCGCCGCGACCAGGCCGACGTTCGCCGTCGTGAGCCCGTGTCCCGCGTGCACCGCCAGGCCGATGGATGCGGCCAAGCGGGCGCCGTCACGCAATGCCTCGAGCGCGGCGCCTTCGCCGGGCGCGTGGGCGTAGGTCCCGGTGTGCAGCTCGACCGCGTGGGCACCCAGATCGCGCGAGCGGGTAATACTGTCGCGGTCGGGGTCGATGAACAGGCTGGTCTTGATCCCGGCGGCGCGCAGTCGCCGCAGCGCGTCCTGCAGGACGGAGGCGTTCGCGGCAACGGCGAGCCCGCCCTCGGTGGTGACCTCCTGCCGCTTCTCGGGCACGAGCGTCACCTCGAGCGGTCGCAGGCGCTCGGCGAGGGCGATCATCTCGGGCGTGCAGGCCATCTCGAGGTTGAACTCGGTCGCCGCCGTGGCGATCGCGTCGATGTCGGCGTCCTGGATGTGCCGCCGGTCCTCGCGGAGATGCGCGGTGATGCCGTCGGCGCCGGCGCGCTCGCAGATCGGCACGGCGTCCACGGGCACCGGCTCGGCGCCGCGTCGCGCCTGTCGAACGGTGGCGATGTGGTCGATGTTGATGTAGAGGCGCTGTCGCGAGGAGGTCATGGCGATGGTTGCCGGCTAGAGGCGGGTCGATTTACGTTCGCACACAATCTCGAGGAGATCACGAGTGAGAAAGCTGCTGCTGATGGGACTGCTCATGGCCGGCGCGTGCACGTCACGCACCATTGCCGTGCCGGAGACCAGCGCGACGCAGGGCCCGCGTCCGGCGCTCGCCGAGTTCCTGGCGTCGGTGCGGTCGCAGGATCTGCAGGCGATGTCCGGCGCCTGGGGCGACAAGGACGGCGCGGTGCGCGACAGCAAGAAGATGTCGCGTCAGGAGATGGAACAGCGCGAGCTCCTGCTCATGTGCTATTTCCGTCACGACAGCTACCGGGTGCTGGGCGACTCGCCGGGTCCCGAAGGCGAGCGGATCCTGAGCGTCGAGCTGACCAAGGGAACTCTCAAGCGGACGACGAACTTCTTCCTGACGAAGGGTGGCGACCGGTGGTACGTCCGGTCGGCCGAGATCGAGCCGGTGCGCGACCTCTGCAGCGATCGCAAGCGGGAGTAGCGCGAGAGCTGGTCAGAGCTCGGTCAGCTCGACGAGCACGCCGGCCGTGGCGCCGGGATGGATGAACGCGATACGTTTCCCTTCGGCACCGAGTCGCGGCGTCTCGTCGATGAGGCGGACACCGGCGGCGCGGCAGCGGTCGAGGGCGCGGTCGAGATCGTCGACGGCGAAGCAGATGTGGTGGATCCCCGGGCCTCGCCTGGCGACGAACTTGCCAATTGGGCTGTCGGGCGATTCCGCCTCGAGCAGCTCGACGAGCGAGTCGCCGGCCGCAAGTCCGGCGATGCG
>DASSIC010000541.1:0-2405 GCA_035692325.1 Gemmatimonadaceae bacterium
GCCAGGTCGCCGATCGCGTTGGAGCCGAGCGCCACGCGCAGGAACTCGCGGTGCGCGACCTCGTGATTGCGGAGGTCGACCATCACCTCCTTCTGCTCGGCGCTCATCCCGCCGAACGCCGCCGAGGCGACGACCGCGGTATAGAACGCCGCCTCGAGCTGCTCGAGCGCGAAGGCGTAGTTGAGGATGCCGGTGTCCGTCGCCAGATTCAGCGAGACGGGGCCGCCGGGCGCCGTGATGCTGTCGTCGTCGCTGCACGCGGCGAACACGCTCGGCAGCACGAGGATCGTCCCCCCCACGCCCAGCGCCTTCAGGAAATTGCGCCTCGTCGGCACGCTGAACAGCTCTTCGGCGCGTCGAACGACGACCGTGCCTTCTCGATCGGACATCTGCAGCTCTCCGTGACCGGCCAGTGATCGACCGCGCTTCGGCCGGCAGCGAAGCGCGCGACATCGTTCCAATGCCCGGGTGGTACGCATTACGCAGGCCAGTCTGTTCACAATTAGTGTATCAGATTGCTCTGTCTGGCTGATTTGATGCACGTCCCACGTCCCACGCCCCACGTCCCACGTCCCACGTCCCAGGTCCCACGTCCCACGCCCCTCATGCCCGACTCTCGCGACCAGATCGTCGACACGCTGCGGGGCCGAGTGTTGCGGGGGCTGCACTCCGGCCTGCTCGTGCATGGCGACCGCCTGCCGACGTCGCGTGAGCTGGCTGCCGAGTTCGGTGTCGACCATCGCCTCGTGATCGCGGCGTGGAAGACGCTGGCCGACGAGGGGCTGGTGGAGCTGCGGCCGCGCGGGGGGATCTACGTCGCCAAGGCTGGCTCGCCCCGGGACGGCATGCCGCCCCTCCCCGAGAGCTGGATCGTCGGCGTGCTCACGGACGCGCTCGCCCGCGAGCTTCCGGCGCCGGAGCTACATGAGTGGTTGCGCCGAGCCGTCGACACCCTACGGCTCCGCGCCGTGGCAATTGCCTCGACGTTCGATCAGGCCGATGGGCTCTGCCGCGAGCTGCGCGACGACTTCGGTCTCGAGGCCGATGGCCTGCTGGCCGACGAGGTGCGCGAGTCATCGGAGCCGCCGCTCCCCCTTCGTCGCGCCGACCTGATCGTGACCACCGAGGCGCACGGCGCCTGGGCGCGCACGCTCGGCGCCGATCTGCGCAAGCCGGTGATCGTGATCGACGTGCGCCCCGAGCTACTCGGCGGCGAGTGGGCGCTGCTCCTGCGCCGTCCGGTGTACGTCGTCGTGGCGACGCCGGAGTTCGGCGAGATGCTGACGCGCTTCTACGCGCATGTGCGTGGCGTGGAGAACCTGCACGTCATCGTCTACGGGCGCGACGATCTCCAGCAGATCCCCGACGGCGCACCCACCTACGTGACGCAGAGCGTGCGCGCGCAGCTCGGCAAGGTGCGGGTGCCGGGCCGAGTGCTCCCCGCGGCGCGCACGATCTCGGCACACTCGGCGCGCGAGATCTTTGCGTTCATCGTGCGGTTGAACGTGGAGGCGATGGGGAGGCGCGCGTGAGACGTGGGACGTGGGACGTGGGACGTCGAACGTCGAACGTCGAACGTCAAACGTCCCACGTCAAACGTCCCACGTCTTCCGCCACCGCCTCCAGCACCTCGATCTCGCTGCGGGCGAGCAGGCGGGGACGGACGTCGAAGTGGCACAGCGTGCCCCAGACCAGTCCGTCGTCGCGGCGGATCGGCACGCCGCAGTAGGAGATGACGTGCTCGCGGGCGGCGTGCGACGTGAGCCGCGCGTCGCGTCGCGCGTCAGCCGTGCGCAAGGGTTGCTGGCTGCCGGCCACGATCGCGCAGTACGTCTCCTCGAGCGGGCACACCTCGCCCGACACGTTCAGTGTCGGGTTCTCCCGATCGAACAGCCAGACGTTGCGCAGCACGGGAGGATCGGCGCGATAGATCCCGGTGAAGCGGAAGCGCGTGCGGGCATTGAGGAAGCGCAGTGCGTCGACGGGGCCGCCGCTCGCCAGAATGCTCGCACAGCGCGATGCCGTGTCGGTGGCGGATGCCGGCGTGTCCACGCGAGCGACGTGCGCGCCGGGCACGACGATGCGAGCGGGTGTTGCCGTGGTGCGCTGCGGGGACATGCGTCCCTCAAAGGCACACGGCGGGCCAGCGCTGCCGGTGCAGTGGAGCGTGCGTCGACGTTACGCTTCCGGGATCCAACCGAACCAGACCATGGAACGGCAATCGGACGTCATCGTCGTGATCACGCAGGCGGGCAACGATCCGCGTGTAGCCGGCCTGGTGTACATCGCCGCCTTCGCGCCGGACAACGGGGAGTCCGTCGGAAAGCTGATCGCGAACCCGGCGCCTGGTGCGCCCGTGCCGCCGATCCTCCCACCGCGCGACGGCTTCCTGCTGCTCGACCGCG
>DASSIC010000542.1:0-4374 GCA_035692325.1 Gemmatimonadaceae bacterium
GGTGAACCGTGAACGGTGAACGGTAACGGCGTTTCAGACGACGTCACCGATCACCGTTCACCCTTCACCCTTCACGGTCGGTGCGGGGTTGATAACTTCAATGGCAGCAAGTAGTTTTGTAGGCTATGCTGTCCTTTGACATTCGCTCGCTCACCGAGCGCGCCGTCGCCGTCGACGACACGTTGTCGGCGGACGATCCGGTGTGGCAGGAGGGGGACGCGATTCCGTCGCGGCCGATTCGCGTCAAGGGTCGGCTGTCGTCGGCGGGGCCGGGCCGGTTCTACTGGCACGGCACGATCGAGGGGGACGTGGCGCTGTCGTGCCGCCGGTGTCTGGGCGATGCGGAAGGCCACGTGTCGGAAGACGCCCATCTCATCTTCGCGGAAGCGGGGGCGGAAGGGGTCGAAGACGACCCCGACGTCTTCCTGCTCGACGATCGTGCGCCCGAGCTCGACCTGCGCCCCGCCGTGCGGGAGCAGTGGCTGTTGAACGTTCCAGGCTACGCGTTGTGCCGGGACGACTGTAAGGGGCTGTGCCCGACGTGCGGGGCCGAGTTGAACCTCGGCCCCTGTGAGTGTGCCTCGTCCGCCGCGGATCCGCGCTGGGCGGCGCTGCACAAGCTGCGCGGCGGACACGGCTGAGTCGCCCGGTTCTTATCCTTTTCCGACCAGACCCATGGCCGTCCCGAAGCGCAGAACATCCAAGCGGAAGAAGCGCGCGCGCAACACGCACAAGACCGCGCCCGTGATCGCGATCCAGAAGTGCCCCCGCTGCCAGGCGATGAAGCGCCCGCATCACGTGTGCGCCGAATGCGGGTATTATGCCGGTGAGCAGCGAGTCGCGGCCAAGGAAGCCTGACCTTGGCGCGGATCGCGTTGGACGCCATGGGGGGCGACTTCGCCCCTCAGGCGACCGTAGCCGGCGCGCTGCTCGCGCTCGCCGAGCTCGATCCCGCTCATAGCATTCAGCTCGTCGGCCGAACCGCCGTCGTGGAGGCGCAACTGCGCGCCCTCCTCGAGGGCGATTTTGCCGCGCACGCCATCCATCGCGATCGCCTCACGATCGTCGAGGCGCCCGACGTCATCGAGATGACCGACAAGCCCAGCGCCGCCGTGCGCGGGAAGCCGAACAGCTCGATGGCCATCGGCCTGCGCATGCAGCCCGAGGGGCTCTCCGACGGCTTCGTCTCCGCCGGCAGCACCGGCGCCCAGATGGCCGCGTCGATGGTGCTCCTCAAGCTGCACACGGGACTCAAGCGCCCCGCCATCGTCACCCTCTTCCCCTCGGCGCGAAAGACCGTCGCCGTGCTCGACTCCGGCGCCAACGTCGACTGCTCGGCCGACGAGCTGGTGCAGTTCGCGCGCCTTGGCGCCACCTATGCGGAGTGCGTCCTCGGCCGCGCCAATCCGGCGGTGGGGCTGCTGAGCATCGGCGAAGAGCCGGAGAAGGGAAACGCCGTGACCAAGGAGACGCATCCGCTGTTGCAGCAGTCGGGGCTCAACTTCATCGGCAACGTCGAGGGACGCGACCTGCCGGCGGGCGGCACCGAACATCAGCAGGTGGACGTCGTCGTCTGCGATGGCTTCGTCGGCAACGTGATCCTCAAGTTCTACGAAGGGGTGGCTCCGCTCATGATGCAGACCCTGCGCAAGGCGGGCGTCAACGCCGAGCAGCTCGAGGCGTCGCTCAAGCATCTCGACTACTCCGAGCATGGCGGCGCGCCGCTCCTCGGCGTGCGGGGCGTGAGCATCATCGCCCATGGCAAGTCGTCGCCGCGCGCGATCAAGAACGCCATCAAGGTGGCCGTGCAGGCCGTCACGAGCGGCATGAACGAGCAGATCGGCCAGCGCCTCGCGGTCGCGGCGGAGAACGCCGCGTGAAGCGCCCCGTCGCGTACGTCGCCGGCACCGGGCGCGGGATCCCCGCCAAGGTGATGACGAACCACGATTTCGCCGCGATCGGCATCGAGACCGATCACGACTGGATCGTGGAGCGCACCGGCATCGTGGAGCGGCACATCGCCGCGGCCGACGAGACGACGATGTCGATGGCCGCCACCGCCTCGCGGACCGCCATGCAGCGCGCCGGCGTGCAGCCCGGGGAGATCGACGCCATCATCCTCAGCACCGCCACCCCCGATCGACTGCTCCCCTCCACCGCGGTGGATCTCCAGGCCGAGCTGGGCGCCACGCGCGCCGCCGGCTTCGACATCTCCGCGGCATGTACGGGCTGGGTCTACGGCATGACGGTCGCCGAAGGGCTCATCGCATCGGGCGTCGTCGAGACCGCGCTCGTCGTCGGGGCGGAAAAGATGAGCGCGATCGTGGACTGGAAGGACCGCTCCACCTGCATCCTCTTCGGCGACGGCGCCGGCGCCGTCGTGCTGAAGCGGGCGAAGACGCACAACCGCGGCATCCTGAGCGCCTTCATGCGCAGCGACGGCACGCTTGCCGAGCTCCTGTGGCGCCCGAGCGGCGGCGCGAAAGTGCCGTTCAGCGACGCCGTGCTCGCGGACCGGTCGTCGTACGTGCGCATGGCGGGGCGCGAGACCTTCAAGCACGCCGTCCGCTCCATGAGCGAGGCCTGCGACCGCGCCCTCGATGCGGCGAAGCTCACGGGGCAGGACATCGACATCCTGATCCCGCACCAGGCGAACGTGCGCATCATCGAAGCGACGGCCAAGCACGCGCACGTGCCGATGGAAAAGGTCTACGTGAACGTGGATCGCTACGGCAACACCTCCTCCGCCTCCATTCCCATCGCCCTCGACGAGCTGGTCGAGAGCGGTCGGGTGAAGGAAGGAACCACGGCGCTGCTCGTCGCCTTCGGCGCCGGGTTCACGTGGGGCTCGATGGTCGTCCGCTTCTAGCCGCCATGCCGAACGTCGTACTGCTCTTCCCGGGGCAGGGGTCGCAGACCCCGGGAATGGGAAAGGATCTCGCCGAACGATTCCCTGTCGCGCACGATGTCTTTCTCGCGGCCGATGCGGCCATCGGAGCCCCGCTGTCGGAGCTCTGCTTCGGCGGCCCCGCCGACGAGCTCACGCTCACGCACAACGCCCAGCCCGCGTTGCTCGCGCACGGCGCCGCGGTGTGGGCCGTGCTGCGCGACGAGCTGGGTGCCCGTGTGGTCGCCGCCGCCGGACATTCCCTCGGTGAGTTCACGGCGTATCACGCTGCCGATGCGCTCCCGTTGCCGGAAGCGGTCCGACTGGTGCGCCGACGCGGCGAGCTCATGCTCGAGGCCGGCCAGCGCCGCCCCGGCACGATGGCCGCCATCCTCGGCAATCCGTCCACGTCCGTCGAGAGCATCTGCGAGCGCGCGAGCGCCGAAGGGAGCCTCGTCGTGCCGGCCAACTTCAATGCGCCCGGTCAGGTCGTGATCAGCGGCGAAGTGAAGGGGGTGGAGCGGGCGATGACGCTGGCCAAGGAAGCGGGCGCCAAGCCGATTCCGCTCAAGGTGAGCGGCGCCTTCCACTCGCCCCTCATGGCCGATGCGGCTCACGGGCTCGAGCAGGCGCTCGACCTGGCGCACTTCGGCGATCCGCGCTTCCCGGTCTACGCGAACGTCAACGCGCAACCCGTTGAGAGCGCGGCGCTTGCCCGCCGCCTCCTCGTGGAGCAGCTCACGGCGCCCGTGCAGTGGGCGCGGGAGCTCGAGCACATCGCCGTCCTCCATCCCGACGCGCTGTACGTCGAGATGGGACCGGGGGCGGTGCTGAAGGGGCTTGCCAAGAAGATCGCGCCGAACATCAAGGTCGTCTCCTGCGGCACCGCCGCCGACGTGGACGCGATTCTCACCCTGGTGACCGCATGAAGATCGATCTCGCCGGGCGCACGGCGCTCGTCACCGGCAGCACCCGCGGCATCGGCCGAGCCATCGCCGAAGCGCTCGCCGGCGCTGGCGCTCGCGTCGCCGTCGTCGGCCGCGACCAGGCCAAGGCGTCCGAGGCGGCTGCCGCGATCGGCAGCGGTGCGCAGGGGTTCGCCGCCGACGTCGGGGACCCCGCGTCCATCACCGCGCTCGTCGAGAATGTCGAGAAGGCCTTCGGGCAGATCGACATCCTCGTCAACAACGCGGGGCTGACGCGCGACAACATCCTCTTCCGCATCAAGGACGACGACTGGGACACGGTGCTGGACGCGAACCTGCGCGGCGCCTTTCTCGCCATCCGCGCCACCTCGCGCGGGATGATCAAGCGGCGCTGGGGTCGGATCATCAACATCGCGAGCATCGTCGGCATCACCGGCAACAAGGGCCAGGCGAACTACGCCGCGAGCAAGGCGGGGCTCATCGGCCTCACCAAGTCGGTGGCCAAGGAGCTGGGCTCCCGCAACGTCCTCGTGAACGCGGTGGCTCCCGGCTTCATCGAGA
>DASSIC010000543.1:0-6007 GCA_035692325.1 Gemmatimonadaceae bacterium
ATCCTCGTCCCCGATCCGCCCGGCGTCGAGACGCCGAGTGTGTGGGTCCACGCTCCTGGCGGCGACGTCGTCGGTCACCTCTCCCCCGACGTCAACGCCTGGATGGCGCCGCGCATGCTCGGCGGCGCGAGATACGGCGCGCGCGTGCGCAGCGTGGGCGAGCCGGACACCGCGAGCTGGAAGCGCCTCGTGATCGCGGTCAAGCGCGTCTGACCGCGATCAGATCAGCTTCAGCTTCCGTCCTACCTTGATGAAGGCCGCGACCGCCTCGTCCAGATCCGCCTTCGTGTGCGCGGCCGAGATCTGGCACCGGATGCGCGCCTGACCCTGCGGCACGACCGGGAAACCGAATCCCGTCACGAACACTCCCTCGTCGAGCAGCAGGTCGCTCATCTGGATCGCCGCCGACGTCTCGCCGACGATGATCGGGATGATGGGCGTCTCCCCCGCGAGTGGCTTGAACCCGGCTTCGATGATGCGCTCACGGAAATAGCGCGAGTTCTCACGCAGCGTGGACACACGCTGCGGATTCCCCTCGATGAACTCCACGGCCGCCAGTGCGCTCGACGCCACGGTCGGGGGCAGGGCGTTGGAGAAGAGCTGTGGCCGCGAGCGCTGCGTCAGGAAATCGCACAGCGCCGCGGAGCCGGCCACGAATCCACCCGCCGCGCCACCGAGCGCCTTGCCGAGCGTCGACGTGATGATGTCCACCTCGCCCAGCACGCCGAAATGCTCGGCCACGCCCCGGCCAGTCTTCCCGAGCACCCCCGTCGCGTGCGAATCGTCGATGATCAGCACGGCGTCGTGATCGCGGCAGATCTGCAGCAGGTCGGGGAGCGGCGCGATGGAGCCCTCCATGGAGAACACGCCATCGCTCCACACCAGCCGTCGCTTCGCCCCACTGGCCGCCGTCAGCTTGGCGCGCAGGTCGTCCAGATCGGCATGCTTGTAGACCGCCGTCTGACACTTGGTGATGGACTTCGCCAGTCGGATCGAGTCGATGATCGACGCGTGGTTCAGCGCGTCCGAAACGACGAAGTCACCTTCTTCGACGACGGTTGCCGTCAGCCCTTCGTTGGCGTTCCACGCCGACACGTAGGACATCGACGACTCGGTGCCGACGAACCGCGCCAGCGCCTCCTCGAGATCGCGATGCACGGTGAATGTGCCGCAGATGAAGCGCACACTGCCGGTGCCCGCACCGAAACGCTCGAGCCCTTCGATGCCTGCTTCCACCACCGCTGGCTCATTGGAGAGCCCGAGATAGTTGTTCGAGGAGAGGATGAGCACCTCGCCCCGCCCCTCCATCGTCACCCGCGCACCCTGGGGCGAGTCGAGATAGTTGAGGCGCTTGTATACCTTCTCGTCGCGCAGCTGCTGGAGCTTGGCTTCCAGGCCGGCGGTGAACTTCGAGTTGAGAGTCATGGAGGCAGACGGGATGACGGAACGACGGAATGACGGGAGACGAGATGAGGACAAGGCCGGACGATGCGCGTGTGTCACGTCCTTCCGTCATCCTGTCATCCCGTCCTCCCGTCCTACGAGATTTCGAACACCACCTTGCCCGCCTCGCCGCCCTTGATCGCCGCGATGGCGTCGTCGAACTGCTCCAGCGGGAAGCGGTGCGTGATCACCGGGGTCGGATCGAACTGGCCGGAGCGCAGGAACTGCGTCATCTGGATCCAGGTGTCGTACATGCGCCGTCCCACGACGCCGTAGACCGTGATCCCCTTGAAGATGATCTCCGTCGCGAAGTTCACCTCCATCGGCTTGGCCGGGATTCCGAGCATCTGCACGCGTCCCCCCACGCGCACCAGTGCGAACGCCTGGTGGATCGCGCTCGGCACGCCGGACATCTCGAGCACGACATCCACGCCGAGTCCGCCCGTCGCGGCCTTCACAGCTTCGTCGGCCTGTTGCGGGGTGACGGCGTCATGCGCGCCCATCGTTCGGGCGAGCGCGAGCCGGGTCTGGTTCACGTCGCTCGCGATGATCCGCGACGCGCCGGCGGCGCGGCAGATCCCCACGGCAAAGATGCCGATCGGCCCGCATCCGGTGACCAGCACCGTCTTGCCGGACATCTCCGTGCCCACCAGCGCCGTGTGGAACGCGTTGCCCATCGGGTCGTGGATACCGCCGATTTCGTACGACACCGCGGCGTCCAGCTGCCAGACATTCGTGGCCGGCATGGCGATGTAGTCCGCGAAGCAGCCGTCCCGATCCACGCCGATGATCTTCGTGTTCGGGCACACGTGCGCGTTGCCGGTCCGGCAGAGATGGCAGCGCCCGCAGACGATGTGTCCCTCCGCCGTCACGCGGTCGCCTTTCTTCACGTCGGTGACGAGCCGGCCGGTCTCCACCACGTCGCCGGCGAACTCGTGGCCGACGGTGAAAGGGGGACGACACCGCCCCTGCGCCCATGCATCCCAGTCGTAGATATGCACGTCGGTGCCGCACACGCCGGCTCGACGCACCTCGATCAATACTTCATCATCGCGAATCTGCGGACGCGGTACGTCCTTGAGGACGAAGCCGGGACCCGCCGTGGTCTTCACAAGCGCTCTCACAGGCGCATCGCTCGCTGCTCGGAGTGGATCGGACGCCGCGCCGATGCGCGGCGAGCCCGAAACCTCGCGGGTCGGCGCACCCGATGGAAGTGCGGGTGCGCGAGCGCGACTCGCCGCCGATCAGCCCCCCGACTTGCCCTTGGCGCCCCCGACCTTGCGCTCCCAGCCAGTCCCCACGAGCACGGGACGCAGGCGCTCGAGCACCGTCTGCCGGCTCGGCGATTCGACCCGCTCGATTGAAAACTCGTCCGGCGTGAAGCGGTTGTCCTTCTCGCCGGTCACCCGCCACGATCCCGCGTAGTGCACGCCGCCGGCTGTCGCCTTCACGATGAAGCGCTTGTTGTTCTCCTTGTCACCCGTGAGCAGGTAGTACCACTGCCCGTCCGCGCCGAAGCGAAGCAGCCCGTAATCGCCCGGCTCGACGTCGTGAAAGACGAAGTCGCCACGCTCGTTCACGAACGCCTTCGGGCGGCGGGGACTCATCATCTTCGCCAGCTCCACGGCCTGCACCGCCTTCGGCCCGTCGATGTGGCCGTAGATCATCGCACGTGTCTCGGTGTCCACCGGTCCGGGTCGCGCAGCGCCGGTCGCGCACGCGGCGATCAGCAGTGACGACAGGAGTAGTGTGCGACGCGAAATGGTGGGACGCATGCGAATCTCCGTGCGGAAGGTCGACGGTATGTGTGCGGTCATGGACGAGATGCGCCGCGCTGCGGTCACACCGGTCCATAATGAGACGCGCGCGATTCACTATTGCGTGCGATTTCACCCGTTCCTATATTCGCGCAAGTTGCTCGTTGCTCATGCGATCTCGTCCGGGCGCGCATTGCAGGTTCACGAGTGTAGAGGGTACTGCGTGGGTTCAACCCGCCGTGAGTTCGTCAGGAACACCACAGTAGCCGCCGCCGCGATTGCCGGACTCGCCGCGGTTCCCTCCGCCGCCCGCGCTGCCGCTCTCGGCTTCGCGCCCGCACCGCCCCTCGGCGACATCGACCTCAAGGAGCTCGCCGCCGTCGCGCTCGACGCGGCGCGCTCGTCGGGCGCCAGCTATGCGGACGTCCGCTTCAACCACAATCGCACCCAGTCGCTGTTCACCCGCGAACAGCGCGTGCAGGGCCTCGTCGACAACGAGACGCAGGGTTTCGGCGTCCGCGCGCTGGTGAACGGCGCGTGGGGATTCGCCGCCAGCCGCGACGTCACGCGTGACGAAGTCGCCCGTGTCGCCCGGCAGGCGGCGCTGCAGGCGCGCGCCAACAGCGTGACGGTCGTGCGTCCCGTCGTACTCGCACCGGTCACGCCGACGCCCAACGGTACCTGGCGCTCGACGATCGAGATCGATCCCTTCACCGTCGCCGTGGAAGACAAGGTCGGCGTGCTCCTGGCCGCCAACGCCGCCGCGCTCAAGGCGGGCGCGCGGTTCGTGAACTCGAGCATGTTCTTCCTGCGCGAGGACAAGACCTTCGCGTCGACCGACGGCTCGTTCATCGTCCAGACGATCTATCGCACGCAGCCGTCGATGACGATGACCGCCGTCGCGAGCGACGGATCTGACTTCCAGACGCGGCAGTCCAACGAGATCGCGCCGCGGGGGCTGGGCTACGAGCACGTGCGCGACGCGCATCTCGTGGACAATGCCCCCAAGTGGGCCGCCGAGGCCGTCGCGAAGCTCAGCGCGAAGCCGGTGGAGGTGGGGCGCTACGACCTCGTCCTGCATCCAAGCCATCTCTGGCTCACGATCCACGAATCCGTCGCTCACCCGACGGAGCTGGATCGCGCCCTCGGCTACGAAGCGAACTACGCGGGCACGAGCTTCGTCGCGCCCCCGGCCGACATGCTGGGCAAGCTCAAGTTCGGCTCGCCGCTGATGAACATTCGCGGCGACCGCTCACAGCCTGGGTCGCTCTCGGCCGTCGGCTGGGATGACGAGGGCGTGAAGCCGGAGAGCTTCGACATCATCAGGAAGGGCATCTTCGTCGACTACCAGACGACGCGCGAGCAGGCGCCCTACCTGGCCGACTACTACAAGAAGAGCGGCCGGCCGGTACGCTCGCACGGCTGCTCCTACGGGCAGACCTGGGCCGACGTACAGTTCCAGCGCATGCCGAACGTCTCGCTCCTGCCCGGTGAGAAGGAGCAGGGGTGGGACGATCTCATCGCCGCCACCGACCGCGGCATCGCCATCATCGGCGACGGCAGCTTCTCGATCGACCAGCAGCGCTACAACGCGCAGTTCGGCGGGCAGCTCTTCTACGAGATCAAGGGGGGCAAGGTCGTCGGCATGCTCAAGGACGTCGCCTACCAGATGCGCACCCCGGAATTCTGGGGCTCGCTCGACATGATCGGCGGCCCGAAGAGCTACCACCTCGGTGGCGCTTTCAACGACGGCAAGGGTCAGCCCTCGCAGTCCAACGCGGTGAGCCACGGCTGCGTGCCGAGCCGGTTCCGCGGCGTCAACGTCATCAACACGGGACGCAAGGCGTGAGCGAGCTCCGATCTCTCGCCGCGTCGGCCCGCTACCTGTCGCGCGAGGAGTGCGAGGCGCTCGCGAAGCGAACGCTCGGCTTCGTGAGCACGGCGGACGCGGCGCGTGTGAACATCAATAGCGGCAGCCGAGGCAATACCCGCTTCGCCGTGAACCAGGTCTCCACCGGCGGCGACAACTACGACACCGCCGTCACGGTCACGGCGTACGCCGGCCGTCGCAGCGCCGCCAGCACCACCAACCAGCTCGACGACGCATCGTTGCGGCAGGCGGTGCAGATGGCCGAGCGGCTGGCGCGCCTCGCGCCGGAAGATCCGGAGTTCATGCCCGAGCTGGAGCCGCAGCAGTACGAGGCGGGGCGTGCCTGGAGCGAAGCGACCGCGTCGCTGGATCCGCAGGGTCGCGCCGATGCCGTTCGCGCCATCACTGCGCCGGCCACGCAAACGGGGCTCGTCTCCACCGGCTATCTCGACACGCGTGCCGGTGCGAACGCCGTCGCCAACTCGAAGGGGCTGCTCGCGTACACCCGCGGCACGGCGGCGGCGCTCACCACCACAGTCCGCACGCCCGACGGCACCGGTTCGGGATGGGCCGGTGCCTCGCATCACGACTGGTCGCGGATCGACGCCGCTGCTCTCGGAGCACGCGCCGCCGAGAAGGCGCGCGCCTCCCGGAATCCCGTCGCCATCGAACCCGGTCGCTACACGGTGGTGTTCGAGCCCACGGCGGTCGGAAATCTCGTGCAGTTCATCTCGTTCGCGCTCAACGCCCGGGCGGCCGATGAGGGACGCTCATTCTTCTCCAAGCCGGGCGGCAACAAGCTCGGGACGAAGGTGGTGGACGAACGCGTGACGCTGTTGTCCGATCCGTTCGACCCCGATGTCGCCGGTTCGCCGTTCACCAACGAAGGGTTGCCGACGCGCCGGAGTGTCTGGATCGAGAACGGCGTCGTCAAGAA
>DASSIC010000544.1:0-10673 GCA_035692325.1 Gemmatimonadaceae bacterium
GGCGCACGACTGGATCTCCTTCCGCTTCCAGCTCCAGCACGGACTCGGCACGCCGAAGGGCTCGGCGCTCAAACGCGAGCTCGATCTCCTTGGTGGACAGCTCGGCCTCGTGTCGCCGATCCTGTTCGTGCTCATGGCGCATGCCGTGTGGCGCACGCTCCGACGTCCGGTGGACGACGCGCGCCTTGCACTCGCGGTCGTCGCGGTGGGAAGCTGGGTGTTCTTCGTCTACAGCGCGACTCGCCGCCAGGTCGAGCCCAACTGGCCGGCGCCGTCGTACGTGCCGGGCGTCGCCCTGCTCGCGGCGATGGCCACGACAGCCAGCTACCAGCGCTGGCTCCGACGCGGCGTCTGGCTGGCGGGGACGCTCGTCGCCGTGTTGTACCTGCACGCGCTCGTGCCGATCCTGCCGTTGCCGGCGCGACGCGATCCACTCGCGCGCAACGCGGGGTGGGAGAGCATCGCCGCCCGTGTGGACCAGCAGCGAACGCTCGTCTCCGGGCGAGTCTGGGTGGGTGCCGAGCGGTATCAGGACGTGAGCGAGCTGGCGTACCACCTGCCGGAGCATCCCGACGCGGTGTGCACCTGCCTGCGCGGGCGCCGGAATCAGTACGAGCTGTGGCCGCGCTTTCCGGAGCGCGCGTCGGTGGGGGACGCGCTGGTGCTGGCGCTGGACGAGCGGCCAGCGGACCAGATGCACGAAGCCGCCGCTGCGCTCGCGCCGTACTTCACGCGCGTGACTCGCGGCGCGCTGGCGCCGCAGCTGCGCGGCGGGGACACGGTGAGCGTGCGCCGAGTGTGGACGCTCGAGGGCTATCGCGGGGGCTGGCCGGCGCGGACGGAGTAGGTCGGAGCCGCGGGGGTCGCAAGATTCAGTTACTGGCGGTCGGGCCAATTGGCGCGTACATAGTGTCGTTCGTCAGTATCCCGCGAATCGACCCGAGCCATGCCCACCAAGACGAGTGCGCTCCGAGAGGAGCTCAAGCAGACGCGACCGTTCCATTCCACGGCGCACGAGGCGTTGCTCAGCGTGCTGCGCACCGCGGCCGTGATCCAGCGCATCACCGCGCAGGTCGTCGAGGCGAACGGCATCACCGTGCAGCAGTACAACGTGCTGCGCATCCTGCGCGGGGCCGGCGAGACCGGGCTGCCGACGCTCGCCATCCGCGACCGCATGATCGAGGAGGCGGCCGGGATCACGCGTCTGCTCGACAAGCTCGAGTCGGCGGGCTACGTGGTGCGCGAGCGCTCCACCCCCGACCGGCGGCAGGTGCTCTGCCAGATCACGCCGGCAGGGCTGTCGCTCCTTGCGGGACTCGACGCGCCGGTGGATGCGATGACCGAATCCGCGTTCGCCACGCTCGACGAAGCGGAGAAGAAGACGCTCGTGGAGCTGCTGGGCGCGGTGCGCGTCGCCTGTCGAGGCGACGCGCCTCCTGCCTCGTGATCGACCCGGGCGTTCGAGCCTTCGTCAGAACGAGAAGCGCACCCCGGCGCTGAACGCGTAGCTGTTCGTCGTGTTCGTCCCGATGTCGAGATACGTCGCCTGCTGCATGTCGAACTGGCCGATGTAGTCCCTCGCCATCACGCGGATGCCGACGCCGCTACCAACCGACACGTCGGCGCCGAGTCCGACGTTGGCGGCGAAGTTGGTGGACGACGTCGTCACGAACGACTCGGTGATGTCGTAGCGCATGGCCCCCGCGCCGGCCTGGATGAATGGCGTGAACGCCGTCCCGGACATCGACGACACGGGCAGCGCGAGCTGCAGTCCGGCGTCGAACATCTGCACGCGGCTCTGCGCGATCGAGACGCCGCCGAGGATCGGGATGCCCGCCTGGATGTCACTGCTGGCGGTGGCGATGTTGCCGACGAGGGAAAGGTTGGGAGCGAGCTTCATCCCGAGCTGCGCGCCGATCACCGGCGCGGGAGCGTTCGTCACCGCGGTGCCGAGTGGCCCGCTCAGGTAATCGCCGAAGAACATGTAGCCGACGTACGGCGTCGCCTCGAAGACGGTGTTGGACACGAGGGGCGACGAGCCGCGCGACTGCGCGAGCACGAGTGAGGGCGCGGCGAGCAGCAGAGCGGCGAGCGAGATCGAGGAACTGCGCATGGAGATTCTCCGGAAGGGTCGCCACGGGTGGTGGGGGTGGCGGTTACCGGGGAGGCAGACACGGTGCCGATCGTGGGAGGAGGGGAGATCGGTACGTAAGTCGTTCTCACGTCCAACGTTGCGGAATCCGCACGCGGCTCCATGCATCGCCCGGTGTCCCCGCCCGAGGACGAGCGGATCACCCCGCGCGAGGACGATTCGCCGAATGGAGCGCCGCGTTATGTTCCCTTCGACTCCGCGTCCCCCGCGACTCTCGCCATCGACCATGAGCGCCGTCCCGACCGATCTCGACGCCTACCTCACGAAGCACGACGCTCGCATCCAGCGCGAGCTGTACGAGTTCCTGCGCATCCCGAGCGTGAGCGCGCGATCGGAGCACGACGCCGACACGGCGCGCGCCGCGGAGTGGACGGCGCAGGCGCTGCGCGACGCGGGGCTCGAGGCGTCGGTGCATCCGACCGCCGGCCACCCGGTAGTGATCGGCGAGTGGCGCGGCGCGGGGCCCTCGGCGCAGACGGTGCTCGTGTACGGACACTACGACGTGCAGCCGGCCGAGCCGCTCGAGCTGTGGACGTCGCCCGCCTTCGAGCCCACCGTGCGCGACGGCAAGCTGTTCGCCCGCGGCTCCGTGGACGACAAAGGCCAGCTCTTCCTGCACATCAAGGCGCTCGAGGCGCACCTCAAGGCGCGCGGCAAGCTGCCGGTGAACGTGATCGTGCTCGCCGAAGGTGAGGAAGAAGTCGGCAGCGAGCATCTCGCCCCGTTCATCGAGGCCAACGCGTCGCGACTCGCCGCCGACGCGGTGGTGATCTCCGACTCGGCGATGTTCGCGCCCGGGCTGCCGAGCATCCTGTCGTCGTTGCGCGGGCTCGCGTACTTCCAGATCGACGTGCAAGGTCCCGCGCAGGATCTGCACTCCGGAAGCTATGGCGGCGCCGTGGTAAATCCGGCGATGGCCCTCGCGCGGATCCTCGCCACCTTCCATGACGCGGACGGCGGCATCGCGATCCCCGGCTTCTACGACGACGTGCGCGAGTGGCCGGCGAACGTCCGCGCGCAAATGAAGGGACTTCCCTTCGACGAGGAGCACTTTCGGGCCGAGGCGGGCTCCCCCGCATTGGGCGGCGAGAAGGGATACTCGGTGCTGGAGCGCCTGTGGACGCGACCGACCTGCGAGGTGAACGGCCTGCTCAGCGGCTACACGGGCGAAGGAGCGAAGACGGTGCTCCCCGCGAAGGCGATGGCCAAGGTGAGCTGCCGCCTGGTGCCCGATCAGGAGCCGGCGCGGATCGAGGCGCTGATGAAGGCACACGTCGCCCGCGTCGCGCCGAAGGGGGTGAGGGTGACGGTGACGCACCTGCATGGCGGCAAGCCGTGGCGCGCCGACCTGGCGGGTCCGCTGTTCGACGCCGCGCGTCGCGCACTCGCCGCCGCATTCGGCAAGGAGCCGGTGATCACCGGTGAAGGTGGATCGATTCCCGTCGTCGGGGACTTTCAGCGGATCCTGGGCACGCCGGTGCTGCTCGTGGGCTTCGGGCTGCCGGGCGAGAATGCGCACGCGCCGGACGAATGGATGAGCGTCGAGAATTTCACGAAGGGGATGCGCGCGATCGCGACGTTGTGGGACGAGCTGGGTGCGTCCGGCACGCGCGCACACTGAACTCGAGGAGGAAGCAATAGCATGGCGAAGCTCACACAGACCGACTGGATCTGGCGCGACGGCGAATTCGTCGCCTGGCAGGACGCGACCGTTCACGTGCTCGCGCATTCGATGCAGTTCGGCTCCTCCGCCTTCGAGGGGGTGCGCTGCTACGACACGCCCCGTGGGCCGGCGATCTTCCGCCTCGAGGATCATCTCCAGCGGCTGATCAACTCGTGCCGCATCTACCGCATGGAGGTGCCGTACGGCGTGGACGAGCTCGTTGCCGCCTGCTGCGAGCTGGTGGAGCGCAACTCGCTCCGCTCCTGCTACATCCGCCCGATGGTGATCCGCGGCTTCGGTGCCGCGGGAATGGTCCCCTTCGACAGCCCGGTGGAAGTGTTTCTCCCCTGCTGGCCGTGGGGCGCCTACCTGGGTGAAGGAGCGCTGGAGAACGGCGTGGATACCTGCGTGTCGAGCTGGCACCGCATGGCGCCGAACACCATCCCGAGCATGGCGAAGGTGGCGGGCAACTATCTCGGTGGACAGCTCATCAAGATGGAGGCGCTGGCCAACGGCTTCGACGAGGCGATCGCGCTCGGCCCCGACGGCATGATCAGCGAAGGCTCCGGGCAGAACGTGTTCGTCGTGCACCGCGGGGTGATCTTCACGACGCCACTCAACGGCACGCTGCTGCCGGGAATCACGCGGGAGAGCATCATGACGCTCGCGCGCGACGCGGGAATGGAAGTCCGCGAGCAGCCGCTGCAGCGCGAGATCCTGTACACGGCGGACGAGATCTTCCTCACCGGCACCGCCTCCGAGGTGACGCCGGTGCGGAGTGTGGACAAGATCAAGGTCGGCGCGGGTCGCACCGGCGAGGTGACGAAGCAGCTGCAGCGCACCTTCCTCGATCTCGTGCACGGCAAGGTGGAGGATCGCCACGGCTGGCTGACGTTCGTGCGCGCCGAGCGGGCGAGCGCGACATAAATCCTGCGAGCGCGGCCATGCGAGTCGCGGCGCTGTACGACATTCACGGCAACCTCCCCGCGCTCGACGCGGTGCTCGACGACGTACGTCGCGCCGGGGTGGATCGCATCGTCATCGGCGGCGACGTGGTGCCGGGTCCGATGTCGTGGGAAGCGCTCGAGCGCCTGCGCGCCATCGACCTGCCGATGGACTGCATCATGGGCAACGGCGACCGCGAGGTGCTGGCTCATCGTGCCGGTCTCGAGAACGCGGCACTGCCGGCGCAGGTCCGCGAAGCGCTTCGCTGGAGCGCGGCGCAGCTGGACGACGAGCTCGCGCGCTGGATGGCGGCATGGCCCGCCACGCTGCGCATGGGGATGCCAGGGCTGGGCGACGTGCTCTTCTGTCATGCCACGCCGCGCAGCGACACGGAGATCGTCACCCGCCTGACACGCGACGCGCACGTCACCGCGATCCTCGAGGGAGCAGAGGCGTCGGTCGTCGTCTGTGGGCACACGCACATGCAATTCGACCGCCGGGTGGGCCGGGTGCGGCTCGTGAACGCCGGCAGTGTCGGCATGCCCTCCGGCGAGTCCGGGGCGTACTGGCTGCTGCTCGGCCCCGATGTGGAGCGGCGTCACACGTCGTACGACATCGGGGCTGCCGCTGAACAGATTCGCGGCACCGACTACCCGGAGTCGAAGGACTTCGCCGAGCGCCACGTGCTGCATCCGATGGCGGAGCGGGCGATGCTCGACCTGCTGGCGACGGCGGACTCGCGCTGACCGGGCCCTGTCCGGCTGCCGCCGGCCGGCGGCCGATTGACCCACCGACCGACTCGCGCGTCCAGAGAATGACGCGCCCGCCAGCATCTCCCAGGTCATGGAGGTCGGACATGAACTCGTCGTCGAACGCGATCATCACTCCCGGCTTTTCGAGCGGCTGGCAGACGATCGCGAAGTCGGTCGGATCGCTGTTCGGATTCGCCCTTGCGGTGTATGCGATGCGCTTCGTGCCCGTCAAGACGACGGCGGAGCTGCTCGGCGGCGGGGCAGCGGGGCTGCTCGTCGGTTTGGTGCCGCTCTACGTGGCGCGGCAGCGCGGTCGACGGACGCTCGCCCCGCATGCGCTGCTGTGGCCCACGCTCGCGGGCGCGGCGGGCGGCGTGCTCCTCGCGACGCCGGTTGCCTTTGTGTTCATCCTGCTCGCGATGAGAGAGCCGGCGCGGTAAGCGCTGGCGTTGCGCGTGCGGCGTACGGCGATAGATCGTCGTTGACGTTGCGAGAACGCGGCGGCATGATGGGGAAGGCCGCATATCGCTGAGACGGAGGTAAATCGGATGCGCACTGCCTCGTACGCCACGTGGCTGGCTTTGATCGCCCTGACGCTGGCGAGCTGCGACGGTGGCACCGTTGGGCCCGCGAGCGGCACGACACGGACGCTGCTGACCGACGATCCTTTCCCGTACAGCCGAGTCGCGTCGGTCGACCTGTTCATCGTGAGCGTGTCGGCATCGGTCTCGCCCGACACGGGCGCGGCGGGGGCGGGCAGCTTCGTGACGCTGGCCACGCCCAACCGCCGCATCAATGTGCTCGGGCTCCAGAACGGGCTCACGGAGGAGCTGGGGACCGCGGCACTGCCGACGGGCGCGATCACCGCGGTGAAGCTGGTGATCGACACCGATCGCTCGAGCATCACGCTGAAGAATGGCACCATTCTCACCGACAGCTCGACACCCGGCATTCACTGGCAGTCGAGCGCGGGACAGCCGGTGCTGAGTGCGCTCCTGCACGAGAACATCCTCGTGCCCGACACGGGCGCGGTGGTGGTGGTGGACTACGACGTGGGGCAGGCGTTCATCGCCCCGCAGGAGATCGATCCCACGAGCACGGACAGCGGCTTCATCTTCTCGCCCGTGCTGCGCGCGACCGACGCGACGCGGACCGGTTCCATCGCCGGCGTGGTGCGCGCGCACTCCGCGACGGGGAGCGCGGTGGAGAATGCGTCGCTGCGGCTGTATCTCGGCACCACGGGCACCCCCGAGAACACCTGGCCGATGCTCGCGACGGCGAAGACCGACGCGACGGGTGCGTTCCGATTCGCGTACGTCACACGCAGCTCGTACTGGGCGTCGATCCCGATCCACGCCGGCAAGAGCTACATCGTCGCCGTGGATCCACCGGCAGGGTCGGGGCTGGGACGGACGCTCGTGCCGAACCTCACCGTGACTCCACGCGTCGAGACCGCGGTCGGAACGCTCGTTCTTCCCTAGCGCACCGTGCGGCGCGTCGCGCGAGCGCTGGCGCTCCTGCTCCTGTCGATCACCGGCGTGCTCGGTCTCTACAACGGCGTGACCGAGCGGTCCGGCGCACGGTCGGCGCTGCAGAGCTCCGTGACGATTGGTGTGCTGCTGTACGGATTGCTCGGCCTCGCCAGCGCGTACGGTGTGGTGCGCCAGCGTGCGTGGAGCGTGTGGAGCGTCACAGCCTGGGCGGTCGTCGTCACCTACGTATCGGGCACGGCGGCGCTCGCGTACGGGGGTGACGACGTGACGATGGTGACGGCGCTGGCCAGTGGACTCGCCGGCGCACTGATCGGCGCGTTCGTGCTCTGGGCGACGGCCGATCTCCGCGACTAACATTCTGCATGCACACAATGAATCGCTGGGGAAAATCTATCCGTGCGCTGGGCGCCCTTTGCGCGTGCGCCGCCGCTCCACTCGCCGCGCAGACCCCTCGACTTTCGGTCGCGCCGGAGCATCCATTGCCCGGCGCGCTCGTGACGCTGACGCTGCACGACGCGGCCGACGCTCGCGACACGATCGTCGCCGTTCATGGCAGGATGGCGGGGGAGCCGCTGCACTTCGAGACACGTCGCGGCGAGCACCGCGCGATCGGCGCGATGCCAGTGGACACCTCGACGAAGGTGATCGCGCACCTGGTCGTCAGCCGCGCGTCAGGGCGCACCGACAGCGTGAACGTCGCGATCGAGCTGCCGCCGCTGCCCCCACCGACGGAGAAGCTGGCCGTGGCGCCGCGGTTCGGCCGACCGCTGGACGCTGCCACCGAAGCACGCGTTGCGCGTGAGAACGCGCGCGCGCTGGCGGTGGGGCGCCGCGCGCACGACTCGCCCCGACGATGGACCGCGCCATTCGAGCGCCCGCGCAGCTCGGCGATCAGCAGCGAGTTCGGCGCGGGGCGGACCTTCAACGGCGCGGTGACGAGCCGGCACCTGGGCGTGGACTTCCGCGGCGCGGTCGGCGCTCCAGTGAACGCGGCAAATGCGGGCGTGGTCGCCCTGGTGGACAGGTTCTTCCTCGGCGGCCGGGTGGTGTACATCGACCACGGCGACGGGATCGTCACCGGCTACCTGCATCTGAGCAAGGTGCTGGTGAAGCCGGGCGACGCCGTGAAGCGCGGACAGACGATCGGGCTGGTGGGCGCCACTGGACGTGTCACGGGGCCGCACCTGCACTGGACGGCGCGTTACGGCGCGCTCACGGTGAACCCGCTGGATCTGGAGAAGGTGACACGCGATCGGTGAACGGTGAACGGTGAACGGTGAACGGTGAACCGTAACGACGAAGGGCACACCGAACTCGATCCGGTGTGCCCTTCATGCGCTATCGGGCCTTCGGGCTATCGCGCCAGCGTTTACTTCGCCAGATCCCTCACGGCGCCGGCCAGCATGCGCACGCGAGCGGCGTCGCTCGAGCCGCTGGCGTCGGCGTCGATCTGCGACGCCAACGCATTCAGCGCATCACGGCGTTGCGCACCCGACATGCTCTCCGCGCTCGCCAGCGATTGACGAATGGCCGAGATGCGGCTCGCACCGAGCCCGTTCCAGCGGGCGAGCTGGTCGACGTACGAGCGCGCGACCGCGAAGCTCGCCGGCCACACGAACTTCGGCTGTCCCTGCGTGTTCAGGTAGTCGAGGTGCACGGACTTGGCGGCGTCGATCTCGTTCTGCGAGATGAACGCGCTGGGCGCGAGCTCGAAGACGTCGAGGCCGCGCGCGATCTCGGAGCTCACGATCACGCCGTTGTACCAGTACACCGACCAGGAGCCGCCCATGGCCATGTGCGTGGAGTCCACCGGACCGCGGTCGAAGAAGGCGATCTCGCGCGGATGTCTGGCGTCGGTGAAGTCGAACACCGAGATGCCGCCCTGATACCACGCCTGCACCATCACGTCGCGGCCCGGGATCGGGATGAGCGAGCCGTTGTGCGCCACGCAGTTCTCGTTCACCGTCTGCGGAGCCGGCAGCTTGTAGTAGTTCTGGAACTCCATCTTGCCGTTCACGAGCGTGAAGATCGCGTCGGCGCCCCACTCCCGGCGATCGGTCGCGCGGCACTTCGGCTGCCCGCCGCCGCCCCATTCATCGCTGAACAGGATCTTGGTGCCGTCGTTGTTGAAGGTGGCGGAGTGCCAGTACGAGAAGTTCGAGTCGGCCACGGCGCCGATGCGGCGCGGATTGATCGGATCGCTGATGTCGAGCAGGAGGCCGTAGCCTTCGCAGGCGCCGCCGGCGAGCCCGATGGCGGGGTAGACGGTGATGTCGTGGCACTGCGTGGGACCGGGACGCGGACCGTGGTCGGGACCCTGCGCGCCGATCATCTTGTCCACGATCCCCTGGAATGCGGCGCGCAGCGCGGCGCTATCCGCGCCGGTGGGCGCGCCCGTGCCGCCCCGTGCCTTCACGACGCTGTCGAGCAGCGGCGTGACGAACTGCGACGGCGCGACCTGCTCCTCGCCCTGCACGACGGCGGTGAACCCGCCACGTGCCTTGGCCTCGGCGACCATCTTGCGACCGGCGGCGATGTCCTCCGGCGCGGCGCCATGGCGCGCGGGCGCCGTGAGATCGTTGAAGATGCGAGGCGAGCTGACGATCGCGGCCTGCTCGGGATGCGCCAGCGGCACCTTGATCACCTCGATGCGGAAGAGCGCCGAGTTGGGATCCTTGTCCGGCGTCGTGTTGACGCAGCCGGGGAGCTCGTTGGGCGACCGCACGCCGGACGAACCGGAGATGTAGACGTAGACGTTGTCGGCATCCTTCGGGTCGACGAGCAGCGTGTGCGTGTGCGAGCCGCGGCAGGTCTGCACGTTGCCGACGTTGCGCGGGTTGGTGATGTCGCTGATGTCGAAGATCCGCAGACCGCGCAGCCGGTCCTTGCTGACCGTGTCCTTCACACCCTGCGTACCGCAGTCGATGCGGCCGCTGAGTCCCTCGCCGGACACGAAGAGCAGGTTGCGGTAGACGGACACGTCGCTCTGCGACGCCGGGCAGACGTACGCCGTCTTCACGACGGGGCTGCTGGGGTTCGAGATGTCCCAGACCTGGTAGCCGTTGTAGTTGCCCTGGATGGCGTAGTTGCCGAGGAACGCGAGGTCGGAGTTGGTGATGCCCTTGAAGCTGGCCGGCGGGGCGTTCTTCGACAGCACGCGCAGGTTCCAGATCGCTTCGCCGGCGTCCATCAGGCCGGCGTGCAGTCCGATGCGCGGATCCGGGGTGGGCGCGGCCATGGACATGTCGCTCGACGGCGCGCCGCCGGCGGTGGACGACGAGGTCGTCGTCGCGCAGCCCGCCGTCGCGGCGAGGGCGAGCGCGAGCGACAACTTGAGCATTGATGGGGCACTGGGCATGTGAACCGTCACGAAAGGGGTGGTCACGGAATGGTGATCCCGAAGGTGAGAGCGGCGAGCATCTTTTCCATGCGCGCGATCTCGGTGGACTGATCGACCTGCACATCCGAAGCAAACTTGAACACTGTTTCATCCTGTGCCGCGCCATAGCTCGCGAACAGGTCCTTCACCATCGACACGGCGCCGCGGTGATGCTGGATCATGAAGCGCAGGAAGAGGCGGTCGAATTCCTTCCCCCGCGCGGCGTCGAGCTGCGTCATCTGGTCGTCGGTGAGCATGCCCGGCATCAGCATCTCATGCTCCATCCCGT
>DASSIC010000545.1:0-2844 GCA_035692325.1 Gemmatimonadaceae bacterium
GATCGCCGAGTTGCGCAGCAACCGGTTCGCCTCCGCTTCGCCGAAGCCGAGCTTCTGGAGGTTGGACGGGATCCAAAGCTGGAAGCCGAACGACACGAGACCGATCCCGATGCCGAGCAGCGCGACCACGAGCGCCGCCGAGAGAAATGGCTGCTCGCCGAGTCGCGGCGCGTGCTTGCCGAGCACGGGATCGACGACGACGGTTTCGGGCTCGTGAACGAGCGCCGCCCCATAGCGCTTCATGATCGCCGCCGCTTCGTCCGCTCGGCCGTGCGCGAGCAGGTAGCGCGGCGACTCGGGGATCCAGCGGTTGAGGAAGATGAGCAGCACGCCGGTCGGAAAGCCGATCAGCCACAGGATGCGCCAGCTCAGCGAGGGGATCAGCGCCGACGCGAGCCAGCTCGTGATGATGTACGCGCCGGCGACGTCGCCGCCAATGAGCACGAGCAGCCAGCCACGGTGCCGAGCGGGAATCGTCTCCGCCATGATGGTGAACATGATCGGCAGCATGCCGCCCACGCCCAGCCCCATCACGAAGCACATCACCATGTTCAGTGCGAACGACGGCATCGACCCGCAGATGCTGGTCGCGATGAAGGTCATCGCCGCGATGAGAATGGAGGGACGGCGTCCCAGCCGGTCGCCCATCCATCCCCAGAGGAAGGAGCCGAGCACCGTGCCGGTGATCCCGGCGAGCGGGAGGAGCGCGGCGGGAATGTGTCCGGCGGGATGAAGGGGAGACTTGAGTCCGTACTCGCGCGTCATCCCCGGCAGCACGAACGACAGCGTCGCCGGCTTCATGACGTCGATGGTGACGGCGGCGGCCATCACGAGCATGAGCGCGAGATGCGCCGGACGGATCGGTGCGTCGTCCAGCGCACGGACGCGGGCGGAGTGAGTGGACGTCGTGCTGGGCGCGACCTGTCGCGGCACAAGGCCATAGATCGCTGCGACCAGCCCACCGACGATGAGGATCATCCCGAGCAGCATCGGCGTGTCGACCGGCATCCCCGCCAGCTTGTAGCCCATGTCGCGCGCCTGGACGTACATGGGCAGATGGAGGATCACGCCGGCCATGACGGCAACGACGCCCGCCTGGAACAGTCCGCGATGCCCGTACATGCTCACTCGGTCAGGGGGTTGGCGACGTGGGACGCTGCTGCCGAAGGTCGAGCCACTTCGCCACCGGGCCGACGAGTGCGAGGGCGACGAGCGGCGGCGCGGCGTTGAAGGCGATCGGCAGCGGCCAGCCGCGGTCGGAGGCGACGCGGATCAGCGCCTCCATCACCGCCACGACGATCGCGATGACGATCTGCTTTCGCCGTCCCCGCACCACCGTGCGTGGATCGGTGATCATGAAGAAGATGAACAGCTGATACATCGGGCCGGTGATCGGCGCGAGCTCCGGCATGATCGGCTGCCCCAGCGCCACGCTGCGCAGCGTGTTGAGCAGCAGGAAGCTCAGCACGTACGTCAGGGTGATGTGCAGCACGCGCACCCGCGCCGCGATCACGAGCCCGAACCCCCAGATCACCAGGTTCGTCGTGAGGTCGTTCCCCCACTGCTGGCTCAGCACGGACACCCGCTGCGGCGCCGTCAACAGCAGGGCGACGATGGCGAAGTTGGTGGGATTCCAGAGGTGGTTTTCGCGATAGCGCAGCACGTACTTCGACGCGATCGCCAGCACGCCGCCGATGACGAAGGGCCAGAGCGCGTCGCCCTGCGGCTTGAGCAGGAGGGTGAGACTGATGCCGCTGATGTACGCGCTCAGCAGGTTGACGACCCTGCCGCGATCGAACCACGACAGCGCCGCCTCGACGGCCACGCACGTTGCGAGAGTCAGCGCAAGACGCTCGTACCCGCCCACGATGTGATAGCGGAGCTGCGCCAGCACGAGCACCAGGGTGATCAGCGCGGCGATCAGGTAGCGCGCGTCGATCAGCCGGCCGCGCTCCCACCAGCGAGTGGCGTCGTAGGATGCAGTCGCGTGTGCCATGCCGTTCAGCGTCGAGGCTCGGTGACGGTGTGGAACTGGTCGACGGCGAGGTGCTGCAGCACCTGCTCCGTCCCCGACGGCCAGTGGATGACGACGCGGTCCACCCACTCGCGTCGCCCAAGCCCGAAGTGCAGGCGCCGGTCGTTCTGGCTCGCGAAGCCCATCCCGCCATCCACGATCCGCCGCTGCGTCAACCCGCTCGCCTCGATCACCACCTCGGCGCCGATCGCGCTGCGATTGCTGCGCGTCCCCACGAGATTGAACGCGACCCAGTGGTTCGTGCTGTCGGGGACATCCTCGTACAACACGGCGGGCTGGTTCTGGTTGGCGACGATCACGTCCACCGAGCCGCGGTTGCGCAGATCGGCCAGCGCCACCGCGCGCCCGTCGTAGTCGTCGGTCGCGCCCACCTTTGCCGCGACGTCGACCCAGCCGGCCAGCCCACGGTTCATGTAGACGCGCGACCGCTCGTAGCCCGAGAGGCTCGAGGTGCCGAAGGCGGGCCAGGTCTTGGCGTCCTCGAACAGCTCGCCATTCGCGCCGGCGATCTTGGACATTGCGTACCAGTAGCTGCGACTCGTGTCGGCGGAGATGAACCCGTTGGCGACGAACAGCTCGTTGGTGCCGTCGTTGTTGAGGTCCCCGAACTGCGCGCCCCACGCCCACCCCGCGTCGGCCACCTGCGCGTCGGCCACGTTGCGAAAGCGGCCCGCCTGCACCAGCTCGTTCATGCGCAGGTTGTTGTTCTGGAAGAGATAGCCGCGCTCGGAGATGTTGGTGACGAACGCATCGAGGCGGCCGCGATTGAACGCGTCGCCAAGCGTCACCGACATGCCGCTCTTCGATTC
>DASSIC010000546.1:0-2188 GCA_035692325.1 Gemmatimonadaceae bacterium
ACGAGCGACTTCTCGCGCGACAGCCGCTCGGGGAAGATGTTGCGCGCCAGCTGCATCGTGATCGTCGAGAAGCCCTCGGCGAAGCTGCGCCGCTTGATGTCGGCGAGGAGCGCGCCGGGGATGCGGCGGAAGTCCACGCCCCGGTGCTCGTAGAAGCGCTTGTCCTCCGTGAGCACGAAGGCGCTGCGCACCATCGGGGGGATCTGGTCGAGCTTGAGGAGGGTGCGGCGCTCGAGCCCGAGCTCGGCGATGAAGCGACCGTCGGCGGCGTAGAGCTTCGACGTCTGGCGCGGCTGGTACTCCTCGAGCACGTCCACCGACGGGCAGGCGCCGGCGCGGCAGACCAGCGCCCAGCTCGAGTACAGGAGGCCGACGGCGAACGCCGCCGAAAACGCCAGCGCGATTCCCAGAAAGCGCGAGAACTTGGGATACCGACGGCGGAAATTTCGGGAGAACGGGAGATCCATCGACGCTCGACTGAGGGTCGGTCCGCCGTGGCAGGCGCCACGCGAGACCACACGACGGGGAAGGTTAACGCGATGCCCGGACCGACACCAACGCGGGCGCGAGTGACGTCGCCTGACAATTCGACACCCGCGAGCCTATTTTTGTGCCATGCAGACGACCGGCGTGCTCGAAGAGCTACAGTGGCGTGGTTTGGTGTCCCAGCACACAGAGGGCGTGCCGGCACTGCTCGCTGGCGGACCCACGTCCGCCTACATCGGCTTCGATCCCACGGGCAGCAGCCTCCACGTGGGAAGTCTCGTCCAGATCATGATCCTGGTTCACCTTCAGCGTGCGGGGCATCGACCGGTCGCGCTCGTTGGTGGCGGGACGGGAATGATCGGCGATCCGAGCGGGAAGTCGGCCGAGCGACAGCTGCAGACGCCGGAGCAGGTTGCGGCGAACGGCGCGGCGATCCGCATGCAGCTCGAGCATTTTCTCGACTTCGAGGGGCCGAGCGCGGCGCGCATGCGCGACAATGGCGAGTGGCTCACCCGGCTGCCGCTGGTGGACTTTCTCCGCGACACGGGAAAGCACTTCACCGTCAACTACATGCTCCAGAAGGAATCGGTGAAGTCGCGCATGGACGCCGGCATCTCGTTCACCGAGTTCTCCTACATGCTGCTGCAGGCGTACGACTTTCTCGAGCTGCGGCGTCGGGATGGCGTGACGTTGCAGCTCGGCGGCAGCGATCAGTGGGGCAACATCACGGCGGGCATCGAGCTGATTCGGCGTGTGGACTCCGTCGAGGCGCATGGGCTGACGGTGCCGCTCGTCACGACGTCGTCCGGCACGAAGTTCGGCAAGACGGAAGCGGGCGCGGTCTGGCTCGACGCCGAACGCACGTCGCCGTACGCCTTCTATCAGTTCTGGCTGGCGGT
Source organism: Gemmatimonadaceae bacterium (assembly GCA_035692325.1). Lineage (GTDB taxonomy): Bacteria > Gemmatimonadota > Gemmatimonadetes > Gemmatimonadales > Gemmatimonadaceae > AG11. The sequence continues at coordinate 1,386 of DASSIC010000546.1, forward strand.
GGAGGACCACGACGTCGGCCGCTACCTCCGCTTCTTCACGCTGCTCTCGCATGCGGAGATCGAGGCGCTCGACTCGGCGACGGCCGCGGCACCAGAGAAGCGCGCCGCACAGACGGCGCTGGCGCGGGACGTCACGCGCCGCGTGCATGGCGAGGCGGCGCTCGAGGCTGCCGAGCAGGTCTCCGGCTTTTTCTTCGGCGGACTCGACCCGCACGCGCTCACCGACGAAGCGTTCGGCATCCTTCGCGCGGAAGCGCCCTACGTGGAGATCGAGGGGGCGGCGCTGGCGAGCGACGCCGACGCCGCGGTATTCGACGCGTTCAAGCTGCTGACGGCCTCGGGTCTCGCCGCGTCGAACGGCGCGGCCAAGCGGCTGCTCGAGCAGGGCGGGGTCTCGATCAACAAGCGCAAGATCGGCGGCGCCGAGCGCCTCATTCCGCGCGCGGAGGCGATGCTGCGCGGCGGACATGTGGTGGTCGGGAAGGGAAAGAAGGACTTCGCGGTCCTGAAGGTCCGAGGCTAGCGTCGTCCCGAGCGCAGCGAGGGGCGTGCACGTGCGGGTCCTTCGCTACGCTCAGGACGACAACGCGCGCAAGGCGATCCGGATCTCCTCGTTCGTGGTATAGCAGTGCGGCGCAAGCCTGATGGTTCCCTCACGCACCGAGTGCGCAACGCGCGCCGCATTGAAGCGCTCGCTCACCCCTGCGGCATCCGCGGGTCGCACCGACGCGATGCCGGCGTGACGCGCACGCGGGGTCACGAGGGCCAGGCCACGCTCCTTCGCCCCGTCGAGCAGCTCGTTG